>NZ_JBSGXP010000127.1:0-25470 GCF_053610105.1 Kitasatospora sp. NPDC054939
CCGTGCGCGTGGGCGACCGGGTGGTGATCCCGTTCAACGTGTCCTGCGGGACGTGCCACACCTGCACGCGGGGCCTGCACTCGCAGTGCGAGACGGCCCAGGTGCGGGAGTACGCCACCGGTGCCTCGCTGTTCGGCGGGCCTACTGCAGTCGCTGCGGTCCCCTCGGGTGCCGTCGCGGGACCGATGCCGGCCACGGCCCTGCCGTTCAGCTCGCCGACCGCGTACCCACCGAACTCGGCCGGCCCGGGGCTGCCCTGCCAGCCCAGCAGGTCGGGGCGGGCGACGGCGCGCACGAGCGCCACGTCGGCGGTGCGGTAGGGGGCCGTGAGAGCGGGTGGGCGCATGGTGGCGGCCTCGGGCTTCGAGTCGGGTCGGGTCAGGATGGGGGCCGGTGTCCCGGGAGCACGTCCCCGGGGCACCAGCCGGAGGGAGGATCAGTGCAGGCCGGTGGTGCAGGCGTCGCCGGTGCTGCCGCCCGTTACAGGTGCGATGCGCGGCGGGGAGGCGATGCGTTGCGAACGCCGGGACCTTCCGCGAATCCTCGCGCACAAGCAGCCTGGGTGCGCTGACCTGGTCTTCTGTGGCTATCGGACCTGCGCGTCGATAGCCTTCTCACGAGTGTCCGGGAGCGCGGTGGACCCGGCTGTCCGATCGGTGGGGGAGGGCGGTGACTGCTGCGGGTGAGGGCTGACCATCGCCGTCTGTGTCACCGTTCGGCAGGGTCTGCCAGGGTCGATGCTGACCACTTGCTGACCTCCTGTCATCGGGATGCGGTTGGTGATCTTCACTGGTGGGGGTGAGGTTGCCGTCGATTGGCGGCTGCGGAGCGTGTCTGCCGTTGTCGCCTGTCGGCGCTCGTTCCCCGCGCCACCTGTCGGCCCCGAGAGGACCGCCTCAGGTGCGCCGGAAGCGTCGATCCGAACTCCCGGAGCCGGCAGCGACCACCCCGCCGGGTGACGTGTCCTCGGTGCGTCCGGACGCGCGGGCGGCCGGCACACTGGGGGTCACCTTCTCGACCGCGTCCCGCACGTACCCGCCGGCGGTGGTGCCGTCGGCAACGGCGGCGCGGGTGACCGCGACCGCGCCGCACGCGTCGTGGCCGAGCACCACCACGAGCGGGGAGCCGAGCACGCTCAGCCCGTACTCGATGCTGCCGGGCACCTACGGCCCAGCGGCGTGTCCGGCGGTGCGGACCACGGACAGGTCGCCCAGCCTCCGGTCGAAGATGATCTCGGCGGCCAGCCGCTCGGCCGGACAGGGCCTAGTCGGAGCACCCGAACAGCATCGCAGAGGGGCTCTGGCCGACGCGATCTCGGTGCGGGAGGCGGCGTCCTGCTTCGGGTGCTCCGGCGAACCCGCGACGAACCGCCGGGCCAGCAGCGCCTCGAAAGCTTCGTGGGGCGGCGCAATGAGGGCTTCGGTCATGGCCGCAGACCACGACCCGGCCCTGTCGTCCGCGCGGGCACCCGTCGCCCGCCGGCCTGTCCGCCGACTGCGCCCGTCGTGGCCCCGGCGAGCGCACTGCTGTGGGGAGGCAGAGCGCCGAGCCGGGCGGCCACTTGGCCTGCCGTGGCGATCAGGAATCGGAGTAGCTGAGGTCCCCGATCGTCCAGCTGCTGACGTCCTCGATGGCGATGCGGTACATGCCGCCGGTGTGAGGCAGTCCGAAGTCGCCCTGCAGGATCTTCGCCCGGTGGAGGTGCAGATGGGTGGGCCGTGCGGGCGGGCCGTCGGCGGGCGGGGCGAAGAGAGCGGCGAATGGCTTCAGGTGCTCCGACGCCTGGAGGACCTCGACCACCCGCTCCAACCACAGGGCCACCGGCGCGAGCCTGCCGGTGATCACGGCTCCGGGGACCACTACGGTCAGGGACATCTGGTTGCTGTGCTCGGACTCGACCATCGCAGCGATGTCGACGAGCAGCCCGTCGGGGTTCGACATGTCCCCTAGAATATGACACCGCCTCCGCGGGGCCCCACGGGCCCGGGCCGCGGCTATGACGGTCACCGGCCTTGCGCCTGCTGTACGGCAGCCGTGAGGGCCGGGCCGTCGCCCGGATCGGGCGGGCCGGCGGTCACGAGCAGGGTCGGCTCCGACGGCGGTGACGGTGAAGCCGCGCAGGCGGGGACCTCCGACAGGGCTGGCATCAGCGCTCCAAGGATGCCGCGGGATCCGGTGCGCCCGGCGACGGCGGCGGGATGCGGGCAGGCACGGCAGGTCGGTCCGAACAGCTCCTGGCCCGGGCCCATCCCAGCACCGGTGATCCCCGGATCCGGCCGTCACCGGTGAGGCCGCGGCCGCAGCGACGGGCGCTCGTTCGGCCCGATCGGGGCGCGTCCCCCGGCCGTCGCGCCGGCCAGGGTGTACCGCAGGGCCCGCACCACGCGCAGGGCGGCGGACTCGGCGGAGACCCGCGTGCATCCGGTGTCAGAGTTCGAGCATCGCGATGCAGGGCTGGGTGATGCGTTCCTGTCGCGATCCGAAGTCGACGAGTACCGCGATGTCACTGTCGCCCTTCGACGCCGATGGCCCGGCCGAGGACGTACGGGTCGTGGGTGACGCGGTCACTGACGGCGAATTGCTTGCGCGGTGCTTCGGTTCGGGCTTTGAAAAGGGGCCGGCGGGCAGGACACGACGGGCTGCTGAAGATTTCGTCATTCCGTGCGGTGTGCGCCGAAAGTTGCGGGAGCGCGCCTTCTTCGCGCACTCGATTTCGGAGTGGCTTCGGATGGTGCCGGGCGTGCGGCACGTCGCTTTCGCGGGTCCGCCGCGCCGAGGGCAGGCTCGGCGCCTGCGCGACTCGCCCTCCCGGGGAGGGCGAAAAGCCGGCGCCCAAGGGGGTGGGCGAGATCCCCAACTTGGCTGTCCTGCAGTCGCTTTGACACTCCCGTGGCCTCGTGGCCGGCACCCCCCGGCAAGGGGCGTCGCAGAATTGGGGGCGGAATATCCACCCGCGGCGGGCCGGGGCCTGCTAGAGTCGTATCAGTTGCAGTAGTGGTTCCCATGAACTTTGTGTGCGCCTGCTGATGTTTCGCAGGCGCCTTTTTGTTTCCCGGCTCTTCCCCGGGTGGGTGCTCATCGCGGCGACTCGAGGCGCGCGCTGTGCACGCTTCGGACAGCCCCTTGAAGGAGATTTCTTTATGGCTAATGGCACTGTGAAGTGGTTCAACGCGGAAAAGGGCTTCGGCTTCATCGAGCAGGACGGTGGCGGCGCTGACGTCTTCGCCCACTACTCGAACATCAACGCCAACGGCTTCCGTGAGCTGCTCGAGGGCCAGAAGGTCGAGTTCGACGTCACGCAGGGCCAGAAGGGCCCGCAGGCCGAGAACATTCGCCCGCTGTAGTTCTTCTGCCACGGCACCCGCCTGGTAGCGAGGGGCCCGCACCGCGTACATGATGCCCGGTGCGGGCCCCTCGGCATTGCCCCACCACGCACATCCCGGCCGTTCAGACCCCATGGCTCCGCCACCGGCGGCCATCCCCACGCGGGACGAGCAGCGCCGCGTCCGGATCGGCGCCCCGCCGTGACCTCCCACGGTTCGAGGATCTCCGTTCCCGCCCCAGCGGCGAGCGCCGACCCGGGGCGACGTGCCGCGCGGCTTCACCGTCCACGCCCTGCGCTCCACACTTTCGGCTCGTTCCCTCGCGACCTCCTGCCGACGCCCCGCGCTGCGGAGCCGCCGCGCGACGTGCCGCCCCAGGAAGGTTTCACATGAACCGCTCCCGCCGCTCCCCGCACCAGAACGCCAACTCCCGTTCCTCGGCCTCCTCCCGATCCGCTGGCGCCGCCTACGGCTCCCGTTCGGGCGGCAGCGCCTTCTACGGCGACCGGCCCGCCGACGGCCGTAGTGCCCGTCAAAGCCTCTCCTCGCAGGGCGAGTTCGCGATGCCGGTGAGCACCACCCCGGCTCTGCCCGCGGTCGAATCGTTCGACGAGCTGGACATGCCCAAGGCGCTGCTGTCGGTGCTGACCCGCCAGGGCGTCACTGCGCCCTTCCCGATCCAGGCCGCGACACTGCCGAATTCGCTGGCCGGACGTGACGTCCTCGGACGTGGACGGACGGGCTCCGGCAAGACCATCGCGTTCGGTCTGGCGGTGCTGGCCCGCACCGCCGGCCGACGCGCGGAGCCGCGCCGCCCGCTGGCCCTGGTGCTGGTCCCCACACGCGAGCTCGCCCAGCAGGTCACCGACGCCCTCACCCCGTTCGCTCGCGCGGTGCGGCTGCGGATGGCGGTCGTGGTGGGCGGGATGTCGATCGGCCGCCAGGCACAGGTGCTGAACCGCGGGGCAGAGGTCGTCGTGGCCACCCCCGGCCGGCTCAAGGACCTGATCCAGCGCGGAGACTGCCGGCTCGACGGGGTCGGCGTCACCGTCCTCGACGAGGCTGACCAGATGGCCGACCTGGGCTTCCTGCCGCAGGTCACCGAACTCCTGGAACAGGTCGCCGAGGGCGGCCAGACGATGCTGTTCTCCGCCACCCTGGACCGCAACGTAGACCGTCTCGTCCGGCGCTTCCTGACGGACCCGGTCACCCACTCGGTGGACCCGTCCGCGGCGGCGGTCAGCACCATGGAGCACCACGTGCTGCATGTGCAGAAATTCGACAAGAACGCGACGATCGCCCACATCGCCTCCCGTGACGGCGGGGTGATCATGTTCACCGACACCCGGGGCCGCGCCGACGCGCTGGTGGAGGACCTGCTCGCCAACGGGGTCAGGGCCGCGGCCCTGCACGGCGGCAAGTCCCAGCCCCAGCGCACCCGCACTCTGGAGCAGTTCCGCACCGGCCAGGTCACGGCGCTGATCGCCACCAACGTCGCAGCGCGGGGCATCCACGTCGACGGTCTCGACCTGGTCGTCAACCTGGATCCGCCGAGCGACCACAAGGACTACCTCCACCGGGGCGGCCGCACCGCCCGGGCTGGCGAGTCCGGCACCGTCGTCACCCTCGTCCTGCCCAGCCAGCGCCGCCAGATGGCCCGCATGATGGCCACCGCCGCCATCACCCCCATCACCACCCGCGTCAGCGCCGGCGACGAGGACCTGACCCGCATCACCGGCGCCCGCGTCCCCACCGGAGTGCCCGTCGTCATCGCTGACCCCGTCGTCGAACGCCCGCGCCGCAGCGCCGCGGCGAAGCGCGGCCACTGCAGACGCCCTGCCTCCACCGGCGGCGACACCCGCGCCAACGGAGCGAGCCGCGACCCCCAGGGCTCCTCCGGCCCCCGCCGGGCACCCAGGCGCATCGTCCTCGCGGCCTAGAAGGTAGGGCCGGACCCCCGCGCGTTCCAGGCCTCCCGCAGACCGCGGCGGCTGTCCCATCGCCAGCGCCCCGACCACCGCCGGCCCCGGCGGAATCGACACCAAGGAGCCCCCTATGGCCCTCACGCTCGAACGCCCGGCGGACACCGCCGCGGTCCGCGACCTCATGACCCGCCCCGAGCTCCAGATCGGCGACGACGTCATGCTCGACATGGCGATCCACATCCTGGACGGCTCCGGCGCCGACCACCTCCTGGTCCGCGATGAGGACGGCCGCTGCGCCGGGCTGCTGACCCGCCTGCACCTCGCCCCGTTCCAGACCCGCACCCGGTCCACCGAGCGCACCCCGGTCCGCGACATCGCCTTCGACCGTGCCCCGTTCGCCACCGCCGACATGCTCGCCGCGACTGCGGCCTCCGCCATGCGCGCCCGAGGTCTGGCCGTGTGGCCGGTGGTCGACTCCGACGGCCACGCCATCGGCCTGCTTGGCCTCTAGGCCAGCCCGTCGGCCCGGGCGCACCGACAGTCGCCGCTTCCGCCCGGGAACGGTGCGGGCATCCCTGGAGAAGGCCCTGGTGGACCACGGCTTCAAGGAGGAGGTGATCATCCACGGTGCACTGCTGGCCGTCCCTGCCGGGCCCGGGGCGGCCACCCGACCCGAAGAACAGGCACCGGGCCAAGCGCTACGACGTCGGCAAGACGGGCAAACGCGCCGAGTCAATCGAGGAACACCAAGCACGACGAGGTCAAACGCCAAGCTCAGCACCGCGGCGACGCTGCCGACCGGGGTCTGTCACCACAGGGGGGTGGTGGAGGACAGCAGGAGGAGCCCGATGAGGGCGGCGCGCCACACGGTGTGCCGCCACCTGGCCTACCAGCGGGCCGGTGGCAGGTCCCAGATCCTCTCGTAGGTGGTCTGCATCGCCGCTCCGAGGGACAGGCCGAAGACGGCGAGTGCGGCGAGGCTGTACGCCGTCGTGGTGCGCAGGGTCCGGCCGGGCAGGGCGATCAGTTGCTCGGCCTTGCTCCCGGAGGTCGCCGACAGGCCGAGTCCTTCGCCCAGCCATGGTGCGAAGCCCTGCCCGTTCGCCGGGTCGGCCCCTGAGATGACGATCAGCGGTGGCGGGTGGGGTCGGGTCCCCCTTTCGAGGGTTGTGGGTCGGCGTGCTGTCGGTGTTGCCCGGGCGGGCCCCGGGTGTGTACTTCCGGTGTCCGGAACGGGGTCGGTTGATCTGCCGGCACCCCGCCGTTATCGCGCGGGCGGGTCTGCTTGTTGAGCGGTCTTGTGCCAGCGGGCTTCGCAGAAGGAGTAGAGGCCGAACAGCAGGAAGCCGATCGCTGCGGCGATCAGCAGCACGGGCCCGGCGGGTGTGTCCGCGAACGAGCGCAGCGTCTCGTCCAGGCCCTTGGCCTTGCCGGGGTCGAACTTCACCGCGGCCAGCAGGATGAACAGCCCGGCCACCGCCGCGGCGGCGCCGCACGCCACACCGCCGACGATGCCCAGCAGCGCGACGACCCGCCGCGTCCGCGGGCTCATGTCACCCGTCTGGAGATCCTCCTCGAACTTCCGCATCACCGCGCGCACCGCCATCACCACGCCCACGACGACCAGGACGGCTCCGACCGCGCCGACCAGGAACCGCCCGCCCGGCCAGTCCAGCACCCTCGCGGTGTACTCCTTGGACGTCTCGTTGCCGGACCGGCTCCCGGCGGAGCCGCCGACCAGGACGGTCTGCACCACGCCGACGCCGATCACCGCGTAGAACACGGCCAGCACCAGAGAGCCCAGGCGCCTGGTCCACTTGTCGCCGCCCGGCACCGATGATCCGAACGCGGCCTCGGACAACCGCCACAGCGCCATCGCCGCCAGCCCCACCACCAGCGCCCACAGCAGGAAGCGGCCGAAGGGCTGTTCGCCGATGGTCCGTACCGCGCCGGACCGGTCCGCCTCGGTACCGCTCCCTGCGCCGAGCCCGATCCGCACGGCCAGGACCCCCACCAGCACGTTGATCACTCCCCGGGCGCAGAGCCCGACCCTGGCCACGACACTCATGGCATGGCTGTCGGCCAGGCGCCGCCCCTGCGACCTGGCCCCTGCGGTACTGCCGTTCCTGCCCATTCGCGACACCTCCTTGTGCCGGACCGAGCCCGCCGACGTGCCCCCGCGTGGTCGGCCACGCCCGGCGCCCACCCGGCGGGCGCCTTGCCGGGGTTGGTCGGTCAGGCGAAGTGGAATGCTCGGTGCTGGAAGGCGCCCTTCAGGACTACCGTCCGACGCGGTTGGGAGGCTGCCCACGGGCCCTGGGAGCTGTCACCGCCCCGCTGGCACCCGGGTGGTCCGCTTTCGGCGTGCCGCTCCCGCAGCCGGGCGAGGGTCGGTGCCGGTGTGCCGGTGTGCCGGTGGGTGGGCGGGTGTGCCGGTGGGTGGGCGGGTGTCGGGGTGTCTGGGCGTCGTGACGGACTTCGACGGGACGCTCTCGCTCGGGCCTGCTCGGTGCTGCCGTGACCTGGTCATCGTGGGTCATTCGGTGCGGTGGGGCCGGTGGGAGGCGACGCGCAGCGTGGCCCGGGCGGGGAGGTGCTCCCATCCGGTGCTCCGGCGGGCGCGGTGCAGGGTGCCTTCCAGGGCGGGGAGGATGTCGCGGGGTTGGGCGTCCGGGTCGAGGGTGAGGTCGAAGGTCGCGTGCGGGTGGTCGGGGTGACCGGTGAGGTTCGCGTGCGCTTTGTGGACGCCGGGGAGTCGGGTGGTGTCGGCGGCCAGGGCGTCGGCGAGGGCGCTGTCGTGCAGTTCGACGCCGTCGCAGGGCGGGTTGCCGACCGGCAGGCGTCCGGGGTGCCGGTGGCGCAGCTGTGCCAGGAGCCACCACAGGGCGAGGGCGGTGAGGATGGTCAGGGCGGCGATGACGGTCGGCCACCACCAGGTCTCGTCTGTCCAGCGGGTGCGGTCCTGGGTCGGCAGGAGGGTGTCGTGGGGGTCGGTGAGGGGCCAGTCGGCGGGTGGGTCGAGGCTCCAGCGCCGGTAGAGGTCCAGGGCGCCGGCCAGCACGAGCAGGCCGCCGCCGAGCAGGGCAACACCGGTTGCGGCCAGCAGGGTCCGGTTGAGGATGGAGTGAGAGTTCATCAGATGGTCTCCCGTGGCGATGGGGCCGGCGGTCTGTGCGGCTGCGCGGTCACGGGCCGTGTCGGCGGGCGCGGACCGTGAGCCGGGGTACCCGGGCCAGGGCGAGGGCGTCGAGCTGTGCTGTCAGTGCTTCGGTGACCTCGGTGCGTACGGTGTCCGGGTCTCGGAAGGCGACCTGGGTGCGGGCGTTGATCCGGCGTCGGCGGACCCTGATGTCGGCGTGGGAGACGCCCGGCACGCGCAGGGCGGCATCGCGTAGCAGTCGGGCGGCGCCGTCTCGGTCGAGGGCGGCCTGTGGTGCGTCCGGGTTGTCGGTGGAGGCCATGGGCAGGAGGTGTCGGCGGCCGGGGGTGAGGGCCAGGATGATCAGCAGCAGGCCGAGGGCGGCTGCCACGGCCGCGCCGGTGATGACCCACGGGTCGTCGATCGGTCGGGTGGCGAGTTCGTCGGCGAGGCTTTTGCGCCAGGCGGCGGCGGTGTGGCCGGTGCGCACCCGGACGACGTCGAACAGCGTGAACGCGCAGGCTGCCAGGATGACGAGGGCCGCGATCGCGGCGGGAACCCTCCGCTCGGACCACCAGCGCGACGCCGTACGGCCGCGCTCGGTGTGGGCCGCGGGTGTGCCGGCCGGGCTGCTTTCGGGCGGGCCGCCCTGCGCGGTGGCGGATTCGGGTTCGGGGTCGGAGACGGCCGGGTGCTGGTGTGTCATGCCGGCTCTCCTTGAAGTCTGGGGCGGTGGGCGGGCGGATGTCCCGGCGGTGTTCGCGGGAGGGCTCGGTGATGGGGGTGTGGGCTGTGGGTCAGTGGGCGCGGCCGTCGCGGCCGTCGCTGCCTGCGGGAAGGAGGTGGCGGATCGCGAGGGCGACCTCGGTGACCTCGAGTCCGGTCAGGCTGCCCACGCGCTGGGTCACCCGGCGCTGTAGCTCGCGGGAGGCTTCCGCGAGGTCGATCGGGTAGGGCAGCTCGATGGCCAGCCTGATGCGGGCGGAGTCGCCGTGGACGTGGGCCGACGCGTCGGGGGTCGGCGGTGCGGGCCGCGTGGGGCGGTGCGGCTGCGCGGCGAGGGCCTCCCTGCCGGCTCGCGCGGCGATCCTGGCCACCACGCGGTCCGGGATGACGGTGGCGCCGCGCTCGCGCGCCGTGACGGGTTGCGGGGTCATCGGCGGCGGTCCTCGGATCGGGGCCGGCGCCAGTCCCTGATGTCCTCGCCCTCCAGGAGGCGTCCGACGACGAGGCCGGCCACGCCGAGGACCAGGACCAGGAGGAAGGCCCAGAAGCCTCCGAAGTATCCGGCGAATCCCAGCGCCATTCCCGCGAGCAGACCGAGTGCGGCTGTGCTCATCTCACATGCTCCTTGTTCGGTGTCGCCCGGGGTTCGGTGTCGCCCGGGCCCCCGGGCCTTTCCCCGATCACCCTGCAGCGTCCCGGCAGCGGCGGTGCGGGGCCGGGCGGCTGCGGGTCAGGCGACGCGGCTCTCGGTGTCGTCGTCCTCGTCGGGCAGGTGGACGTCGTCGACGGCGATGTTCACCTCCACGACCTCCAGGCCGGTCAGGCGTTCCACCGCCGAGATGACACTGACGCGCACGTCGCCCGCCAGGTCGGTGATGGGGACGCCGTACTCGACGACGACGACGAGGTCGACGGCGGCCTGGCGCTCGCCCACCTCGACCTTCACTCCGCCTCTGACGCTCCCCCGTCCCCCGCCCGGAACGCGTTCGCGTACCGCGCCCAGGGTGCGGGACATCCCGGCTCCCAGGGCGTGGATTCCGGCAACGTCCCGTGCGGCGGTGCCCACGATCTTCTCCACGACGCTGTCCGCGATGGTCGTCTTCCCCCGCTCCTCGGGCACCCGGTCCGCGCCGGTGGGACCCTGCAGGCCGTCCTCCGGGCGTCCGTCGCCCTGCGGGAAACTGCTGGACGTGTCCGTCATGGCAGGCCTCCTTGACCTCGCCCCCGTGCGAGCCCGGCCGGGCCGCTGAACAGTTGGACGCCGCCCGCACGAAATCCTCACACCTCCGGCATGACTTTCTGCGTAACGGACAGGCGAGAGGAGGCACCCACAGCACCGGCAACCGGACAGCAAGCCGAAGGTCAGCACGCCGGTCCACACAGGTGTGCCCATCACACACCTCCTCTCGCCCCGCCTTGCAGCTACCGCCGGGTCCGGGCCGGTGGGCTCAGGCCGATGGGCCATGCGCAGGACTACGGCGACGCCATGCCCTCGCGCGCTTCTGCGCGACCTGGGCCCGGTGAAACGTCATTCGCCCGGCAGCCGGGGACGCGGAAGGCACGCCCGGTGAGGAGCCGGCGACGCCCTGTTCGGCGCCTGCGCGGGTTCGGGGCGTGCGAACCCCCTGTTCGGACCGGCGCCGGCGGGCGGGGCCGGTGCTGGGGTGAGGTGCGTTCGAAGGTTGGCCTGCGGCTGGGGGGAGGTGGGGTGGGGGGCTGCTTCGGGGAGTCGTGATCTTGCGGCGATCGCCGACATCGTGGAGTCGGCCGGGTCGGGCATCGACGCGGGCAGCTCCGGCGTGCCCGGGCGGCGGGCAGCGCGCATGCCCGTGACGGCGAGGACCTGCCGTTCCTGCTCGACGTCCTGGGGCTGGAGGACACGGCCGACCGACGCCGAAGGCTACGGCACGGGGGGCGTCGCCAAGCCCTTCGGTCTGCCGGCCGCGACGGACCTCCGCGTTCGGGAGCGGGCGAAGCCCCGGCCGTCCGGCTGCCGCCGGCAGGCCGATCGGGCAGCGCTGCCGCGTCGAGGGTCTACAGGAGGCCTCGGTTCTCGGTGGGGGAGTGCGCTGGTTGCGGTGGGACGGCGGCGGGGTTCGTGGCCGTCGGGAGGTCCCGGGGTGGCCAGGTCGGGCGGGCGAGGTCGTGGCGTAGTGCGTCGAGTGCCGCCAGGTGGGTGTCGAGGGCGGCGAGGGTCTGGTTGCCCAGCTGTCGGATCGTGCGTTCGACGGCGGCGAGCCGGTCTTCGATGTGCTGCCAGCGTTGTTCGGGTGTGGTGTCAGGTGCGTCGTCGGTCGCTGTCATGGCGTAGGTGGTCGGTGTGGTCGGTGAGGTCGTCGAGCCGGGCGGCGAGGTCGGGGTGGGCGGCGGTGAGATGGGGGCGCATGTCCGCGAGGGGCGCTATCAGGTCGGCGGGGTCCGCGGTGCCGAGGGCGGTGGTGAGCGCGGTCCGTGCGGAGTCGGCGTCGGCCGCGAGGCCGTGTGCGGCGGTGAGCCGGGCGGCGAGGACGCGCAGGTCGGGGGCGTTGTCGCGGGCCCAGGCGGTGACGGCGCGCTCGGCGGCCCGGCGGTCGCGTACGGCCTTGACGCGTTCGGCTCCGGTCGCGGCCTGCCCGGGGCCGCTCTGGGCGGGTCGCAGGCGCAGATAGCGGTTCTCGGCGGCCTGGCGGCTGGCGACGCCCATGGGGTGGGCGAGGTCGGCCCAGGTGGCGCCGGCGGCGCGGGCGGCATCGACCAGGCCGGCTTCCCAGCCGGCGAGTTCGGTGCGCAGTTCGCGCAGCAGTACCAGGGCGGCCAGGGCCGGTTCCGGCCCCTCGCCGACCGGTCCGGCTTGGGGCCGGGTGGTGTCGCGGGCAGTGTGGACGGCGGCGTCCATGGCGGCGAGTGCGGCGGCCGCGGCGAGGAAGGACGCCGGTCCCTTGGGCGGGCCGGTGTCGGGGGTGGGTGCGTCGGGCCGCTTTCCCATGAGGTCACCCCTTCGGCGACGTAGGTGTTTGTCATCGGATGGATGACATGTTAGAACGGTTTCAGGTGAAGCGCACTGGCACCCATCGATCAGTGGAGGTGTTTCGCGATGCTGATGCGCACTGACCCGTTTCGCGAGCTGGACCGCCTGACCCAGCAGTTCCTCGGTTCGACGGGGACCTGGTCGCGTCCGGCGCCGATGCCGCTGGACGCCTGCCGGGTGGGCGAGGAGTATGTGATCTGCTTGGACCTGCCGGGGGTGGACCCGGAGGCGATCGACATCGACGTCGAGCGGAACATGCTGACCGTCAAGGCCGAGCGCCGTCCGCGCCACGAGGGCGAGAACGTGAAGTGGGAGCTGTCGGAGCGCCCGTTGGGCGTGTTCTCCCGCCAGGTCATGCTCTCCGACACCCTCGATCCGGCGGGGATCAGCGCCGACTACGACGCGGGCGTGCTGACCCTGAGGATCCCGGTGGCGGAGAAGGCCAAGCCCCGCAAGATCGCCGTCGGCCACAGCGGCGACCGCAAGCAGATCCGGGCCTGACCCGTTCCCGGAACGCCGTCCCGCACCGCCAACCCCCGGGCCCTGCGGGACGGCCCCGGCCGGACCGGTACCGAGCACGCGGAGGTGCAGGCCCGGATCCGCGCCCTCGCCGGCGACCTCCGACCGTGGTGACGATCTTCGAAGATCCCCAGGCGTGCTTGGTGTTCGCCAGGCCTGCTCGCTCTGATTCCCCGTCCGGACCCTCGAATTGGGGGCGCTCAAGTCGTACGGTGGGTGGATGCCTGTCCCCGGCGGCACCTCCCCAGCGGTTGCTCTGCAGAACCTCCTTGCCGATCTTTACGCCTCATCCGTGACCGTCGAGGGCTGGGACCGGCTGGAGCCCTGGTCCGTGGTCCGTGTCCGGCTACGGGGTGCGAGCGCACCGCGCTCCGTCGTCGTCAAGTGGATGCAGAGCCGAGATGGGCGACAACAGCTCTGGGGCCGCCGGGGTGCGGCCGGCGCGGGAGGAGTGGTTGGCGGCGGGCCGGGTAGTCGGTGCGGTGCACGATGCACGAGCGGTTGCCGAAGGGGCTTGAGAGGAATCCGATCCGCCTACCCGGGGTGAGGGCTGGGTGATCGGTTGCCGACGGACAGGGCGAGCCACAGCAACTGCTGGTGCTGCTCGCGGACGGGCGGCGGGTGGTCGCCCGCGAGCTGACCGAGCAGGAGCCCGCGGATCTATGGGCACCAGTCGTGAACGATTGCGCTCGCCGCAGACCGGCGCACGGCCCAGGGCGCGCTGGCTGCATCCGGTGCTGCCGGTCGACGTCGAGCTGGAGGCCGACCGGGCGCGTCGCGTCGCGCCCGTGGTGCAGGACTGAGCGATCCGCCGAAGGCCGGCCTGCGGTCGTGCTGTGAAGCCCCGGTCATGAGGAGGACGCGATGCTGTCGAAGGGGTCGAAGGGGTCGAAGCGGCCGTGGGTACCGGGGGCGGGGTCGGGAGCTGCGCCACCGCCGTGGCCGGCGGTGAGGTGGGCGAGGTCGTCGACGACGTCGGTCAGCGAATGGCGGCGGGCGAACACGGCTCGTTGCCGGTCGGCGCCCGTGCCGCAGGTCAGTCGGCGGTGGAGGAGCAGACGGACGGTTTCCAGGTCGAGCGTCCTCGCCAGGGCGGGAGCGGCCAGTTCGGCGAGGGACGCGACGAGTCGGGGCATCGGCACGCGGCGTCCGGTGCGCGGGTCGGTGCCCAGGCCGGCGAGGCCGCCGAGCGCGGCTTGGCGGTGGGCTTCGCGCAGGACGGCCGCCGAGGCCGGGGGCGGTGGCGGGATGCCCGCGCGGTGAGCGGCGAGGAAGGTGTGGGCGAGGCCGCGCAGGAGGACGGCCAGCAGGAGCGGGACGTCAGGGTCCGCGTTGGTGTCGGCGATCCTCACTTCCAGGGTGGGCAGGTGCTCGGAGGGCCGGGCGTACCAGTACAGCATCTTCCGGTCGAGGATCACCCGGTGGGCGATCAGCCGCCGCACCGTCCGCTCGTACTCTTCAGGGCCCATGACCGGGGCGGGCCCGCAGGTGGGCCAGGCCAGGTAGCGGCCGGCGCGGTTGCTCGCGGCTCCGCAGTCCCGACCCTCGCAGAACGGAGAGTTGACACACAGCGCCTGCAGGACCGGCAGCCACGGGCGCAGGTACGCGCTGATCGCAAGGGCATCGGCGAGACTGAGGTCGCCCAGGTGGACGTGGCAGCCGCAGATCTCGTTACCGGTCTGGTCGGCGACGGGGCCCACGTGGGCGGCCACGCGTCGGTAGCGGTCGCTCGGGGTGAGCGGCAGCGGGTGGTGGCTGGGCAGGACGGCGGTGCCGGTCGCCACCAGGAGGCATCCGGCGCTCTCCGCTGCTGCGGCCATGGCCCGGCGTGCGCAGGCCAGTTCCGTGCGGAGGTCGGCGGCGGTGGTGACGGGGCGGGTGCAGGCCTCGGCCTGGGTGGCCAGGAACTCGTGTTGGGCCCGCGGGCCGAGGCTCCGGGCGGCGTGCGGTACCACGAGATGGGCCCGCGGGACGGTGAAGCGCGTGGCCCGGTCGACGAGCAGGAACTCCTCCTCGACGCCGAACCTGAGGGCGCCAGCTCGGCTGGTCATCGCGATGCTTCCGTGGCAAGGACCGGCCGCCGGACGGGCGGCTCGCGCGACCAGGTGCCGGTCCGTTCGGCATCGTGTGCGGAAGAGTCCTGGATCATGGCGCTGTGCTCTCGATCGGGGAATTGTCGCTTCTGCGTATGTCCCGTGCGAACGGTCGGAAACGGTGTCGACTGGCCGGCGCTGCGGGCGGCGGTCGGCCAGTCCGCGCAGCGGTGATCACCTGAGCTGCATGCCAGCCCCGGACCCGAGCCCGTCTGGAAGCCAATGTCGACCACCGGGAAAGATCGGGGTGGCCGGACGTCCCGTTCGCTAGGGCAGAGGGGTGCCGCCGGTGGCGTTGAGGATTTCGTCGGTGATGTACGACGTCTCGGGTGAGGCGAGGAGCACGTAGGCGGGGCTGGGGCCATCTCGGCGGACAGCGCGGGCTCGCCGACGAGCGGCCGGTCCGCGGCTGTGTGTTGGGGGGTGCCGCCTAGTACTGCAACGGTGCTTGGTGTGACGGTTGGCGGGTTCGCTCGTTGAACTGTTCATGGCTGGGGAGATATCCGAGGTTGATGCTCGTCGCTGATCGGACGGGCTCGCTGAGCTGCACGAGCGGTTTGCTCACCGTTTCGCGCGGAGCGAGTCGCGGGAGTCCGCACTGGCCTACATGCGTGGGGCTGCTGGCGCCGTTGGAGCGCAAGAACGGCTGGACGGTGGCGGAGGAGGCCGGCCATGGCGGTCCGGACCGGATCCAGCGATTGCTGAACCGGATCGACTGGGACGCGGACGGTGTGCTCGACGACGTCCGCGAGTACGTCGTCGAGCACCTGGCCGACCCGGGCGGCGTGCTGATCGTGGACGACACCGGGTTTCTGAAGAAGGGCATACGGTCGGCCGGTGTCCAACGGCAGTACTCCGGGACGGCCGGCCGCACCGAGAATTGCCAGGTCGGCGTCTTCCTCGCCTACTCGGGGCCGCTCGGACGGACCTTGATCGACCGGGCGCGCTGTCTGCCGAAGTCCTGGACGGACGACCGTGAGCGCTGCCTGGCCGCCGGCCCGTCCCCCTGCCGGATCGGTCGTCCGGGCGGTGCCTGCTTGACCAGCGCGAGGTGGGTGTGGATCTTTTCCGAGGAGGTGAGAGGGGCGGTGGCAGGCAGCCGCCAGTCTTTCGCACCGCAGTCGGCGAGCACGGCTCAGGGTGTGAGGACGATCCGGCGACGTAGCAGGGAGAAGCTCGCGCGGCCGTAGCCCTGCCGTGCGGGGCGCAGCGACGCCCCGCCGCCGGGCCGCGCCCGCGACCCCGCTCGAAGCCGCCGGTCCGGAGAAAGGGTCTGTCTGCCCGCAGTGAAACAGACCAGGCGCCGCTGACTGATCGTGTTCAGTGGCCAAGGAGCGGGGAACGAAGGTGGCCGCCGGTGGGGACCGCCCGCGGGGAATCGGTGGCCGTACGTGGCGAGATGATCGGCTCTTCAGCACTTTCTGAACGCAGGTGTCCTGTGACAGCGAAGGCTGAGCATTGTCACCGAAGGTTAATGGCCGCTAGGTTCGTGCCATGGAAGGTTGAGTGACTGGGGCTTGGGAGCGGCGGGTGTCCTCTTCGTTGGATGAGTTGCGGGCCCTGCTGGGCGAGCCAGCCCACCGGCAGTCCAACCCGGATAACTGGACCGAAGTGGAGCGATACGTAGGGTCCGCTCTCCCCAGTGACTTCAAGGCGTTTCTCAACGCCTACGGCACCGGGGTCATCTCGGGCGAGCTCGTTGTCTTCCACCCTCGTGGAACAAGCCCGCTGTTGGAGCGTATGCGCAAGACCAATGAGGTCTTCGCCGAGCGCCGAGCCAGGGCTCTCAGCAGTGGCGACTCCGAGCACATCCCGTACCCCTTCCACCCCGAATCCGGTGGGCTCATCTCGTGGGGATTCGACTACAGCGGCGATGAGCACTTCTTCCTGCCCTGCGACCCCGACCCGAACCGATGGAAGATCGTCACGATGGCCCACGAAGAGGGCTGCCAGACCTTCGACGGCCCGTTTTCAAGCTTCGCCCTCTCGTTCGCGCGACGGCTGCTCGACGTCGACCGGTACCACGGCATTGAACCGGAGGCCCTGGAGTTCCTGGAGCCGGAGGACCTGGAGGAAATGGCTGCCACCGGGGAGATTGGCCCAGTGAAACCGAGCTTCGAGCCGGCCTGACCCGCGCGAACCGACACGCCGAACCGCTCAGGGTTCCGTGACATCACTCAACCTTCACTGGCACGAGTCAGCAGGGGTCAATTGGCGAGCGGAATGCGTCGTCGGAGGAGGGCGAGCCGGCGCGGCCGTAGGACTGGCGCTTGAGGAGCTTGATTCTCGTGACGTTGCCCTCGACCGGGCCGGAGTTCCATTGCAGGGTGAGTCCGGAGGTGACGGCGGCGAGGTCCTTGCGGAGTCCGTTGGGGAAGGTCTGCAGTTCCTTGATCTGACTGTCGTCGGCTCTAATCAGCCAGTCAGTGAGACGGTGACCTTCGCGGCGCCGGAGCATCGCGGTGAAGTCGCGGGAGAGGCGGTCGACCTCGTGGGTGTGCTCGCACCGGTCGCAGAGGTCTTTGAGGTTCTGACGTGCTGCACAGGATCAGTCCTGCAGGCCTTCCATTCGGTCCAGGAGGGAGGCCAGCAGTGTGGAACGGCCCTCTTCCACACGAGTCACCAGCTCGCGCAGCCGCCGCATGTCCTCGGGGCTCAAGGCAGTGCCAAGGCCCTGGGTGTGCAGCGCTACGCCGACAGCGGAGCCGGCCGCATCCAGTGAGATGACGATGCCTGGGCGACCTTGACCTTGAAGTGGGCTTCGCTGGCGTGGACGAGGCCACCTCCGTCGGCGTGAGCGCTGCAGCCCGCGCATAGCCTCCTCGCTGCCAGGGGACTGCGCGAGGCCGAATCCGTCGATGGTGGTCATGTCCGCAGCATCCGTGACGGCGTTTCGTGCCACGTGCCAGCCGGCCATGAACTCGTCCCTGGAGGCCGGCCGGCCGGACTCCAGGCCTTCCACCGCTTCCGACAGGTACTTCAACGCCTCCCGGGTGCTCTTGCGCAAGGCGATGAGCCGATGCATCTCCTCCTCGGCACGCGAGCGTCGTCGGATACGTTCCGCCGTTCTGCTCTGAAGGACCGACGAGAACATGGTGGCCCCCGCTCCCAATGCGGCTCCTCCGACCACGCCGATCAGACCGAAGAGCGCTGCGCTGTCTGCCATACGTTCATCTTCACGGGCGAGCAGCCACGTGTCAGGGATTTCCCGAAGCAGGTGCGCAGAGTTGAGGCCCCGGCAGGTCGTGCCCGGCAGAGGCTGCCTCGGGGGCGCAGACGCCCGGACTCCCCTCATCCTGCTCGCATGCCGCAGACGCCGCCGGTGACTTCGCCGCCCGCGCTGGAACAGCTCTTCGGCGGCTCGGCCGGACTGTCGCCGGCCGACCGTCACCAGGCTGACCGCATCGATGGGGTCGTGGCTGCGGTCGCCGCGGACATTAGTGCGGACCGCGATGCAGCACTGCGGTTCTTCGGCAACGCGGTAGGGGAGGCACAGCGCGCGGGCGCCCTGGGGCAGTTCGCCGCCGGCGGTGCCATTCAGCTCGCGCTGGCCCGGTTCGCGGGCCGGGTGACCGACGGCAGCGTGCCCGGCCGTCGGTGGGACGGCAGATCACTGTGCGAAAAGGGATCCGCCGGATGAGTTGTCCGTGTCACTGTGTCTGTCTGTGATGGCGGCAACACGCTTGGGGAGGCTCGGTGGCAGCCGACAGGAACGCCGAGGGCTTGCGGGCACAGCGGGCCGTGTTCGTGGGCCCGCATCAGTTGCTGCGGCTGTTGGGCGCGGGCGGGATGGGGGAGGTGTACCTGGCCCGCTCGCCCGGCCTGAGACTGCTCGCGGTCAAGGTGATCAGGGCCGAGTACGCCGAGGACCCGCAGTTCCACCGCCGCTTCCAGCAGGAGATCGAGGCGGCGCGGCGAGTGACCGGTTTTCACACGCCACCTGTGGTCGATGCGCAAACGCGCGGTCGTCGGCCCTGGATGGCCACGTCCTACATGCCCGCGCCGGACCTCGGCGAAGTGGTCCTGCGGTTCGGCACTCTCGGCGAGGCGGGAGCGCGGGCCCTGGGAGCTGCCCTCGCCGAGGCGTTGGCCTCGATCCACGCGGCGGGGGTGGTGCACCGTGACCTGAAGCCGGGCAATGTGCTCATCGCGCGGGACGGTCCGCGCGTCATCGACTTCGGGATCAGCCGCGCCTTCGACGCCGTGCACCTGACCCGGACCGGCATGGTGTGCGGCACCGCCGGCTACGTCGCCCCCGAACGCATCGTCGCCGACTCCGCCACCACCGGCGCGGCCGACGTGTTCTCGCTCGGCTGCCTACTGGTGTACGCACTCACCGGCCGCACGCCGTTCGGCGACGGTGAACCCGCGCACGTCAACCGAAAGGTCGTGTACGACGAACCCGACCTCTCCGGAGTGCCCGCCTCGCTGCTTCCCTTCGTGGCCTCCTGCCTGGCCAAGGACCCCGCCCGACGGCCCACCGCGACGGCCGTGCTGGGCGCACTGGCCCCGGCCGATCCGGCGGCGCTGCTGAGCCCGTGGCTGCTCGCCGACCTCGACGCCCGCGAGCGGCAGGCCGAGGCCGATCTGGGCGCGCCGCAGGCCGATCCGCCCGCGCTGCCGGTGCGGACGTGGCAGTCGCTCAGCCGCCGCGGCCTGTTGGGGCTCGGCGCCGGGCTCGGCGCGGGCGTGGCCGCCGCCGTCGGCGTACCGCTGCTGCTCACCCGGCGCACCCAGTCGGCTGGTGGCGGGGCGACGGTGGGCAAGGATGTCGACCCGTGGGGAGCCGAAGCGGCAGGTTCCGGTCCGCCGCCCGCCGCGCCGGAGCCGCTGTGGAGCACTCCGCTGCACGGCGTGACGGTCGGTCACCAACTGTCCGTGCTCGGTGCCACCCTGGTGCGGTGGGGCAAGAAGGCGGGCGCGGTCGGCTTCGACGGGGCGACGGGGCGGCAGTCCTGGTCCCGGCAGGACGTGCACTTCTTCCAGGTGCAGAACGACCTGATCTACGGGACGTCCCCGGGCTTCGCGAACCTGGTGTGGCTGAACTCCGGGGGCGAGAGCCACCAGGGCCCGCTCATCGTGCCCGCCGAGCAGCGCAACGAAGCCACGTTGAGCCTGCGGACCTTCGGCGCGGACAGCCGGACGGTGGTGCTCGCCCGCCAGACCACCCGCAACGGTGGCGGAGTCGTGGCCGGGGCCGAGCTGAGTAGCGGTGCGGTGCTGTGGCAGCGGGAGATCACCCAGAACCATGCGGTGACGGCGGTCGTCGCCATGGAGGAGATGACAGCCGGTTCCGGCAGCTCGATGGGCCTGGTCGCCGACGGCCGCTGCTACTACGAGGAGAGCAACGTCATCAACGCGGTGGACCTGCGCACCGGCGCGTCCCGCTGGCAGGTCACCGGCCTCACACCGAAAGGCTCCGCGGCCCCCGCGCGGCTGCTGCGTACCGGCGAACTCCTGCTGCTCGTCGGCGAACACGCGATCGTCGCCCTGGACCCAGCCACTGGCAGCAGCGCTGGGCGGCTCCCGCGGTCCCGCAGATGGTCCTCGGCTGCGCGCTCGGGGCCGGCCGGCTACTGCTCTCCGGGATCGACGGCACCGCATACTGTCTGGACGCCACGACCGGCAAGGGGCTGTGGCACACCACCTTGGGGACGCAGGCCGGACCGGATACGGGCGTGGACTTCCTGGCACCCTCCGCCGGGGACGGCTTCTTCGGTGTGCCCCTGCTGGACGGCTCGTCCGGGGCGGCCGTCCTGGACGCCGCCGACGGCAAGATCCGCTGGGTGGCGAAGGCACCCTCCGACGAGGGCAGCTGGACCACCGCGGCCAAGGGCGGGACGCTCTACTGCCAGTCCGCCACCACGCTGCGCGCCTTCCGGGCAAGTGGTGCATGAGCATGCGGAGCATCGGCCCGTACCGCGTCCTGCGACAGCTCGGTGCGGGCGGCATGGGCAACGTCTACCTGGCCACCACCGAGAGCGGACGGCCCGTCGCCGTGAAGACCGTGCGGCAGCAGTACGCGGCCGATACCGATTTCCGACGCAGGTTCACCCAGGAGGTGGCGGCGGCCAGGGCGGTCAACGGGGCCTACACCGTGGCGGTGGTGGACGCCGACACCGAGGCGGAACTTCCCTGGCTGGCGACCGAGTTCGTCACCGGCCCGTCGCTGCACGAGGCCGTGGCGCGGCACGGTCCGCTCACCGGGCCCGCACTGCAGGTGCTGGGGGCGGGGCTGGTGGAGGCGCTGACCGCGATCCACCGCGCCCGGATCATCCACCGCGACCTGAAGCCCTCGAACATCCTGCTCACCCGGGACGGCCCGAGGGTCATCGACTTCGGCATCAGCAAGCCGACGGGTGACGAGCTGCCCACCGCGAGCGGCGAGATCGTCGGCACTCCCGGGTTCATGTCCCCCGAACACGCGACAGGCGAGGACCTCACCCCCGCCAGCGACCTGTTCTCCCTCGGCGCCGTCCTGGCCTTCGCGGCCACCGCCCGCCCGCCCTTCGGCGAAGGCCCGGCCGCGGTACTGATCTACCGCTCCGCCGAGGAGCCCCCGGACCTCGACGGAGTACCACCGGAACTGGTGGGGCTGCTGGTGCGCTGCCTGCACCGGAACCCGGCCCGGCGGCCTGCCCCGGACGAACTCGCCGCAGCCTTCCGGTACGGTCCGGCGGTCGGTACCGACTGGATGGGCGAGGCCGAGCGGACGGTACGCCAACGCGAGCGGTACCTGGCCAGGGTGCTGAAGGACCCGAACGGAACCCGGCGCCGCCTGCTTCTCCTCGGCGGAGCCCTGCTCGCCACGACCGCCACGGCAGGTACCGCCCGGGCACTGTGGCCCGGCCAGGCCGGCGGCCCGCCCCCGACGGCCTGGTCGGTCGAGCTCCCCCGGGTCGGCATGGCTCCCATCGGCTGCGGACCGGCGGCGGTGGTGTGCGCGGACCGCACCGGAGTGGTCGGCTACGACCGCACCGACGGGCACACGCTGTGGAGCAGCACCGCGGAGACCGGCATCCTCCCGGTCGGCGACGGCAGCCGGGTGTGGACCGTGGACTCGGCCGGCGTGGTGCAGGCGCGCGACGCCCGCAACGGCACGACGCTCTGGCGCTCGCCCGACACCGTTCCCGGCGCCCGGTCCGCCGCCCTGCCGATTCCCGGCCTGCTGCTGGTCACCGCCAGGGACGGCACCCCGCACGCCTACGACGCGACCAACGGGGGCCGGCTGTGGACCGGCGCCGCGCTCGGCACCTCCTACCGCCTCCAGGGCATGGCTTCGGCGGGCCTGCTACTCGTGACGCTCCAATCGGCCCGGCCCGTGAGCGGCGCGTGGCGCTTCACGGCACTCGACCGCGCGACCGGGCGGCAACGCTGGTCGCTCGACACCCAGGACCTGTACGCGCCGCCCACCGGCAGCCGTTTGTACGCCCTCACCCAGGACATGGCCCTCGCCGCAGTGGGCGGCCAGGACGGCTCCACCGTTTGGAGCCAGCCCACCGGCCTTTCACTGGCCGCCGCGAACGCGTCCGGTGCCGACTACCTGAACTCGCTCTCCCTCCACCAGGGCGTGCTCACCTGCATACCCCCCGGAACCTCGGAGTCCCCGGACTACCCGGTCAACACCGCGGCATTCGACCCCGCCCAGGGCACCCGGCTTTGGAGCGGCCGGCACAGCGGCACCGCCAACGGGAGCGCCGACGCCGCAGGGGTGCTCGTCCTGGGCGGACCACGGGGCACGTCCGGTACCGACCTGCGCACCGGGCGCACCACCTGGACCCGCCAGTCACGCCAAGGCGCCGCCACCATCCGGGGCTCCGCCGGGAATCTGGTCCTCCTCACCGCACCCACCGCCGCCGGCGGGATCACCCTGCAGGCGCTCGCCGCCGCCGGCGGCACCCCGCAGTGGCAGCAGACCTTCGCCCGGCAGCCGGGCGACCCGCAGGTCCTGCTCCAGGACTCGGCCCTGCTGGTCGGCTACGGGACCACGCTGACCGCCTACCACCTGCCCAGCAGCTGACCCGCCTCCGAAAGGTTCACCACGAGATGGCCGACATCGAGAACACCCCGCCCGCGAAGCAGCAACCGCCGGCCGCCGCGCCCACCCGCGTCCTGCCGGGGCAGCCCACCCCGGCCACCCTCCCGGACCCGGCCGACCTGCGCCCTGCCGGCCCCGCCCGGCGGTGGACCTGGCTACTCGGCGGCCTCACCGCCGGGGCCGGCGCCGCCGCCCTCGTACTGAGCCTGCTGGCCAACCTTGCCGACTCGGCACCGACTGCCGCGCCGACCACCCCGACCACTACGCCCTACGCCGAACTGGTCGAGGGCTGCGCGCTACTGCGCCCGGAGACGGTCGAGCGCTACATCAAGGGAGCCACCTGCACCGCGACGGAGCGCGGCAGCCATGTGGACACCTCGCGCGGAACCTGGACGAGCAGGGACTCCGGCTATGCCGACGCGGAGGTCGGCGTCCTACTGTCCCTGTCTGCGGAGAGCATCTACCAGGAGAGCCTGACCGACCATCGGACAGGGGCGACCACCACCGGCGGGAAGATCATCGACGACCGGGCCGTTCCCGGCCTCGGCGACAAGGCGACGCTGTTCTACACCTCCTACAGCGGCTACGGTCGTGTCAGGCTCTGGGTGGTCCAGAACAACGCGCTCGTCAGCATCGAATACTCCGCGAGCACACGCTCCGGCCTGACCTCCCAGGACGTTCCCATGGAAGCCGCCGAGGCAGCCGCCATCGCCTGTGCCAGGGACGCACTCAGGACGCTCACCACTTCGTGAACCTCGCCCCGGACCAGCACGCTTGTCCGCTCACAGCCACGACAGCGTCAACGCCCGCTGCGACCACTCCTGGGCTGTCAAGGAGCCTGGGTCTCCGGAGCCCCGGATTCTCCCGGCCAATGATCTGAGCCGGGCCTGACCCGGCGCGCGAGCCGCGCCGGTGATGGTGCTGCCGGTGGGCAGAGAGGCCGGCCCTGGCCGCAGCGGCCCGGCCTGGGGTGGCGGCGGGCGAAGGAGCAGCTCCGGTCGAGCGAGGCAGCCCGCGGCGGTGCGGAGGCCGCGGCCTGCCCGCGTCCGTTCAGGCGTGCAGTTGGGCGGCGAGCTTGGCGGCGAGCGTCTGCATGACCGGTCCGGTGAGCTCCGGGTCCGGGTTGGACACCACCCCGTCCTTGGTGCCCTGGCTGACGATCAGCGCCAGGTCGCCCCGGTCGGCGACCGCGACCCGGGTGTAGGCCACCGCGTCGCTGCCCGGCAGGGTCCTGGCCTGACCGGGGGAGGGCCGGCCGTCGTACACCGCGAAGAGCTCCTTGGTGCCGAGACGGGCGACTTTCTGGAGGTAGGGCAGCGTGATGCTGACCGCGGTGTCCTGCGCGGGCACGGCGACGACGAACACCTGCACCGGCGTGGTCCCGGCGGTGAAGGCGCACAGCACCTCGACGAACTCCGGCTTCGCCGGCAGCGTGGTCATCGCAGGTGTGGGAGTGAACCCGGACGGCAGCGGCCCGGCCGGCTGCGAGGGATTCACCCGGGCCACCACCGGCTTCCCCCCGTCCCCGGCAGGAGCGACCGCACGCTCGACCCCGCCGGCCTTCAGCCCCGCCGCCAGATCGATCCCCAACGGGCACGACGAACCCGAACCCACCCCCTGCACAGCCGACTTCACCTTGCCGTAGGACAGCTGCGCGCTGGAGGAGTGGGCATCTCCGCTGCCGCTGCAGGCGGTGGCGGCGAGCAGCAGGGCCGCCGAGGCTATGCAGGCGAGTGCCGTCCTGTGATGACGTGTCATCCGGCAAGCCTACGGTCCACCATGGGCCCGGTGGATTCGGGGAGGACGATCTTCGCTCTCCCCGTTCGGTACGTCCAGTGGCGCGACCGTCTCAAGGTGGCCCCGGGCATCGTCCCAAACCACAGGTCAGCGCTATGGGACGGGCCGGAACCGCTAGTTGGTACAGCGACCGGGTTGTTCGACCTCGGTGAGCTGGGCAATCCTGACGATCACCGGACCAGGATCACCGAACCTGCGCGGGAGAGACGCTCCAGTGCGCTCCTGCGGGAGATCTGACGGAGCCCGGGCGTGACCGGCGTGCGAACGCCGCAGCCCGGCGGGCGCGTGCCGCGCGGCTGCTGTCGGCCACCGCGGCCGGGTCCCGGGCTCAGACGGCGCACCGGGCGGTTCGTGACAGGGCGGTCGGTCCGGCGACCGCACGACATTCCACAGAACGAGGAGAAACATGAAGCCCCGCATGAGCCGACGGGCCGGTCTGGCCCTCACAGTCGGCGCGGTGACCATGGCGAGCATGCTGGCCACTACCGGCACGGCCTCCGCGATGGTCGGCGCCCCCTACGTCCGCTACGGGGCAACGGGGGATCCGGCGCTGTGCGTCCAGGCCGGCATCGGCGCGATGGACAACAGCACCATCTGGACCTACCCGGACGGCCAGTTCGGCCCCGACACCCTGCGCGCTGTCAAGCAGTTCCAGGCTTACTTCGGCCTCGAGCAGGACGGCGTCGTCGGCCCGGCTACCGGGACCAAGCTCATGGAGATGATCTACCTGGACATCCAGCGCACCGGGGTCCTCGCGTACGACTGGTGCTACAGGTTCCTTCCGACGTACAAGTAGAACAGCGCCGCTGCGGCCGGCCGGCCGCAGCCGCGCCCCCCGCCCGGCGGGCCCCCCCCCCCGCCGGGGCCCCGGCCCGGGCCACCAAAACCCCCCCGCCGGCGCGG
>NZ_JBSGXP010000128.1:0-24948 GCF_053610105.1 Kitasatospora sp. NPDC054939
CGAAGTGCAGCACCGCGTCGAACGACGCGTCCAGCACCTCCCCCGCCTCCTGGATCCGGCCGCGCACGAACTCCGCACCGGCCGGCACGCCCTCCGGGAAGCCGGTCGACAGGTCGTCCAGGACGGTCACCTGGTGCCCCGCCTCCAACAGGTGGGCCGCGACCACACTGCCGACATAGCCGGCACCACCCGTGACCAGGTACTTGCTCACGAGGCCACCTCCCGCAGGCGTTCGGCCGCCGTCTCCGGGGCGATGTCGTTGACGAAGGCGTCCATGCCGGACTCGACGCCGGCCAGGTACTTCAGTCTGCCCGCACCCCGGCGGACGGTGAACAGCTCCAGGTGCAGTGCCAGTTCGCCGCCGCCGGTGGCGGGCGCCTGGTGCCACGCCGAGATGTACGGGGTGGGGCCGGCGCCGGGGCCGAAGAGCCGGTCGAAGCGGCGCAGCAGTTCCAGGTAGAGGCCCGGGAGTTCGGCCCGGGCGGGTTCGGCGAGCCGGGTCAGGTCGGGCACCCGCCGGTGCGGGTACAGGTGGACCTCGTAGGGCCAGCGGGCGGCGTACGGGACGAAGGCCGTCCAGTGCTCGCCGGCGAGGACGATCCGCCGGCCGTCGACGTGCTCGGCGGCGAGCAGGTCCTCGAAGAGGTTGCGGCCGGTTTCGGCGCGGTGCCGGTCGGCCTGCGCGACCATGCGGGCGGTGCGCGGGGTGATGAAGGGGAAGGCGTAGATCTGGCCGTGCGGGTGGGCGAGGGTGACGCCGATCTCGGCGCCGCGGTTCTCGAAGCAGTAGACCTGCTCGACGCCGGGGAGGGCGGAGAGTTCGGCGGTGCGGTCGGTCCAGGCGTCGACGACCAGGCGGGCCCGGGCCTCGTCCAGGTCGGCGAAGGAGGCGTGGTGGTCGGAGGTGAAGCAGACCACCTCGCAGCGTCCGGTGCCGGGCAGGGCGGTGTGCAGCGGGCCGTCGGCGGGCGCTCCGCCGGGGGAGCTGCCGGTGGACAGGGAGGGGAAGCGGTTCTCGAAGACGGCCACCTGGTAGTCGGCGTCCGGGATCTCGCTCAGCCGGCCGTCGCGGGAGGGGCAGAGCGGGCACTCGTCGGCCGGCGGGTGGTAGGTGCGGGTCTGGCGGTGGGCGGCGACGGTGACCCAGTCGCCGGTCACCGGGTCGCGGCGCACCTGCGACAGGTGGCCGGACGCGTCCAGCGGGCGCTGGTCGGGGGAGCCGCGGCCGGCCGGTGTCTCGCTGTCGAAGTAGACGATCTCCCGCCCGTCGGCGAGTTTGCTGACTGTTCTGATCACGGCTTCCTCAAGGGGGCGGGCGCTGCTGGGCGGGTGGCGGTGAGGGGGCGAGCGTGGCTCACATAATCAAACACAATGAACCAGAAAGCAACATCCACCGTCATGCGGCGCCGCCGGGAACCGGCCCCTGGCTATCCTTGGCCTGCGGCGACGGGAGACCCTCCGGTCGGAACAACCAGATGCGGGGTGGTGTGATGGCGGACGTGGGTCTGCTGGCGCAGCAGCGGCGGGCGCTCATCCTGGCGAGCGTCCGGCGGGACGGCGCCGTCCGGGTCGCGGACCTGGTCGAACAGCTCGGCGTCTCCGACATGACGGT
This sequence comes from Kitasatospora sp. NPDC054939, assembly GCF_053610105.1. Taxonomy (NCBI): domain Bacteria; kingdom Bacillati; phylum Actinomycetota; class Actinomycetes; order Kitasatosporales; family Streptomycetaceae; genus Kitasatospora; species Kitasatospora sp. NPDC054939. Next base: position 1,613 of record NZ_JBSGXP010000128.1, read on the forward strand.
CCGGCGCGACCTCGACGCCCTCGCCCGCACCGGCGCCCTGGAGAAGGTGCACGGCGGAGCGGTGGCCGCGCCCGCGGACGCGGGCAGCGCCGCCAGCGTCGTCGAGGAGCCGGAGTTCCACGCCAAGTCCACGATGGAGGCCGCCGCCAAGCGCGCGATGGCCAAGGCGGCGGCGGCCTTCGTGCCGTCCGGCGGCGTGGTCGCCGTGGCCGCGGGCACCTCGGCCTTCGCCGTCGCCGCCGAGCTGACCGCCGTGCCCGGGCTGACGGTGGTGACCAACTCGCTGCCCGTCGCCGACCAGTTCCGCTCCTCCGAGCGGGCGGCCGGCCAGTCGCTGCTGGTCACCGGCGGTGCGCCGACGCCCTCGGCCGCCCTGGTCGGTCCGCTCGCCGAACAGGCCGTCTCCGCACTCAACTTCGACCTGCTGATCCTCGGCGCCCAGGGCGTCTCGGAGCGGGCCGGCCTCACCACGCCCAACCTCGCCGAGGCGCAGACCAACCGGGCGCTGATCGCCTCGGCCCGCCGGGTGCTGGTCGTCGCCGACCACAGCAAGTGGGGCATCGTCGGCCTGAGCAGCTTCGCCGAACTCGACCGGATCGACGTGTTCGTGACGGACACCCCGATCCACCCGGAGGCCCGCCGGGTGCTCGGCGAGCACGTCGGCGAACTGGTCCTGGTGGAGGCCGAGCGGGCCTGACGCCCGGACGGACCGGACCTTGTCAGCACCCCCGCGGGTTGGCACGATACGGCGATGGACACCATGATCGAATCGGATCAGGACCCGTTCACCGAGCACCGGCGGCTGCTGTTCGCCACCGCCTACCGGCTGCTGGGCACGGTCACCGACGCGGAGGATGTCGTCCAGGACGCCTGGCTGACCTGGCACCGGGCCGACCGTTCCCAGGTGCGCCACCCCAAGGCGTACCTGGTCCGGACCGTCACCAACCTGTCGCTCAACCGGCTGACCTCGGCCCGGGCGACCCGCGAGGAGTACGTCGGGCCGTGGCTCCCCGAGCCGCTGCTGACCTCGCCCGACGTCGCGGACGGCAGCGAGCTGGCGGAGAGCGTCTCGACCGCCTTCCTGGTCGTCCTGGAGACCCTCACCCCGGTGGAGCGCGCGGTGTTCGTGCTGCGCGAGGTCTTCGGCTACTCGCACGCCGAGGTGGCCGGCTTCCTGGACCGCCCGGAGGCGACGGTCCGCCAGATCGCCCACCGCGCCCGCACCCACGTGCAGGACCGCCGCCCGCGCTTCGATACCGACGGCGCCGAACGCGAGGCGGTCACCGCCCGGTTCATGAACGCCTGCGCCGGCGGCGACCTCAACGCCGTGATGGAACTGCTCGCCCCCGGGGTCACCGCCTGGTCGGACGGTGGGGGCAAGGTCACCGCCGCGATCCGCCCGCTGCACGGCCCCTCCAACGTCGCCCGCTGGCTGCTCGGCGTCATGGCCAAGCCCGAGATGGCCGGGGCCACGATCGAGACCGCCGTCGTCAACGGCGAGCTGGGCATGCTCTGCCGGCTCGGCGGCGTGCCGGTCGGCGCGCTCACCTTCGACCTGGCGGACGGCCTGCTGCTCAACCTGCGCTTCCAGGTCAACCCGGACAAGCTGCGCGGACTGCAGGGCTGACCGGCGGGGCGGCGTGACGCGGATCACGCCGCGCAGGGCGGCCGGGGTGTCACGAACGGGGCTCCCCGGCTGTCCCCCTGTCGAGAGCAACGCACCGCGGCGCCGCCCGCGGCCCGCGGAGGCCGTCAGGCCCGTCCCAGGAGGTAGACCATGAGAGTCCTGCTCGCCGGTGCGACCGGAGCGATCGGCCGCCCGCTGACCCGCGCGCTGGTCCGCGACGGCCACCGGGTGCTGGCCCTGGCCCGCACCGACGCCGCCGAGGCGGCGGTCCGCGGGCTCGGCGCGGAGCCCGTCCGGGCCGACGCGCTCGACCGGGACGGCCTGCTGCGCGCCCTGGACGGCCGCTCCGCGGACGCGGTGGTCCACCAGCTGACCGCGCTCAGGGCACCCCGGCGCACCCTGACCGCCGACGACCCCAGCAACGTGCTGCGCGAGCGCGGCACCGCGCACCTGCTGGAGGCGGCGGGGGTGCTCGGCGCGGGCCGGTTCGTCACCCAGTCCCTGGTGCTCGGCTACGGCTACCGCGACCACGGCGACCGGGCGCTGACCGAGGAGGACCGCTTCGGGGTGCTCGGCGGCAACGTCGCCGACCACGTCGTCACCGGGCTGGTCCGGGCCGAGGAGCAGCTCTTCGCCGCCGACCACGTGGCGGGCACCGCACTGCGCTACGGGGTGTTCTACGGGCCGGGCACCTGGTTCGACCCCGCCCCGGGCAGCCGGCCCTTCCCGGCGCCGTTCGGCGGCGGCGGGGTGATGTCGTGGGTCCACGTGGAGGACGCCGCCGAGGCCACCGTCGCGGCCCTGGAGCACGGCCGGGCCGGCCGGGCGTACAACGTCGTCGACGACCGCCCGTGCGACTGGGCCGAGCGGTCCCGGGCGCGCGGCGGCCGGCAGCTCCGGCTCCCCGGGTGGGCGCTGCGGCTGATGGTCCCCTACCTCGGCCCGCTGATGCTGGAGACCCGGCTGCGGGTGTCGCACGACCGGGCCACCCGGGAACTCGGCTGGACCCCGCGCCACGGCGCCGCCCCGGCGGCCAGCTGAACCACCGGCGGAGCGGGACGCCGGCCCCGGCCGGGCGCCCGCGGGGGTGCGGACGCCCGGCCGGGGGTGCTCAGGCCCCGGGGGCCGTACGCCGGCGACCCGCCAGGCCGACCAGCAGGTCCACCCCGAGGAACACCGCCAGCGGGATGCCCAGCAGCGGCAGGTACCAGCCGAGGGCGAGCGCGAGCACGGCCAGGCCGGCGGCGGCCTTCGGGGACTGCCGCCAGGCGCCGCGCGGGTGCGGGCGGCCGACGGCGAGCCGGCTGCCCCGGGTGGGGCGGCGCTGCCACCACATCCGGTAGCCCAGCAGGATCATCGCGATCAGGCCGCCGGCCAGCGCGATCAGCGCCAGCTGGTTGGCCAGGCCCAGGAACACGCCGCTGTGCGCGTCGATGCCGATCCGGGTCAGCTTGGCGCCCAGCGGGTGGTCGGCGAACCTCGACTCGGCGACCACCCGGGCGTCCGCCGGGTCCACGGCCACCTGGTCGAGCCGCAGCGGCCACTGCTTGTCGGTCTCCCTGACCACGTACGCCTTGCCGGGCTTCTTCGGCGGCACCACCTCCAGCGGGCCGTCGATCCCGCGGGCCGCCGCCGCGGCGACCACCCGGTCCACCCCGGCGTCGGCGGCCGGGGCGGCGGGCTGCGGCGCCGGGGCGGTCGCCCCGTGGCCCTCGTGGCCGGCGTGCGGGTCGGGCTGCCCGGCGGCCGGACCGACCGAGGTCGGCAGCACCGGCGTGGACCAGCCCAGCGAGCCGCGCAGCGACTCGATGCTCGCGCCCGCGTACGTCGACCAGGTCAGGCCGGTCACGGACAGGCCCAGCAGGCCGGCCGCCGTCCAGCTGCCGAGCACGCCGTGCCAGGACAGCGAGCGGCGGCGCCCGGTGGCCGCGCGCTCCGGCAGCAGCAGGGCCCGGGCCCGGCGGGCGGTGCGGCGGCGGCCGATCCACAGGGCGAGGCCGCCGAGCACGACCACCCAGAGCCAGCTGGCGGCGAGCTCGCTGTAGATCCGGCCGGGCTCGCCGAGCAGCAGGTTGGCGTGCAACTGGTCCAGCCAGGTGCGGATCGGCAGGGCGCCCGAACCGCCGAAGCTGTCCAGGGCCCCGCGCACCTCGGCGGTGTACGGGTCGACGAAGACGGCGCGGCGCACGCCCTCGTCGAGCCCGGGGACGTCGAACAGCACCTGGGTGGTGGCCTCCGGGTCGTCCGAGGTGCGGGCCAGCGCGAGCGCGCCGTCCGGCTGCGCGGCCCGGGCGGCGTCGATCTGCCGGGACAGCGGCAGCGCCGGGCCGCCGACCCGGTCGACGGTCAGCTCATGGCGGTAGACCACCTGCTCGATCTGGAAGGACGCCGCGTACAGCAGCCCGGTCACCGAGGCGACGAGCAGGAACGGGGCGATCAGCAGGCCGGCGTAGAAGTGCAGGCGGAGCAGGAGGGGGCGCAGGCCTGCCCAGGCGGTGCGGGCGGCCGGTGCGGGCGGCTCCGGGGGAGCGGCGGGCGGGTGGTCGGTGTCGGCTGTCATCGGGTGTCTCCCGTCGTGCGCAGGGTGCAGCGGCGCAGGCCGCCGGGCCCGTGCGGGCGGGGCGGTGCGCGGCACCGTGCGGAAGGTCTCTGGGCCGCCCGGGCAGGGCGGTGCGGCCGTCGGCCCGGCGGTCGCCGGGCACGGCCGTCCTCCGGGCACGCGTGAGCACGCCCGGTCAGGTCGGGAGACACCCCGGGGGGCCGCGCCGGCTGACGGCCGTCGAGAGCAGCGAGAGCAGCGAGGGGGCGGGCCCGTCCCAGGCCGCGGCGCGGACCGGGCGCCGGGCGGGCCCGGCCGGTGGGACGGCGGTGCGGACCAGGCGGCGCAGCCAGTGGCCGACCGCCACGGCCGCCCCGAGCAGCAGGCCGGCCAGCGCAGCCTCGCCCTGGGCCAGCCACCAGGCGCACACCAGCGCCATCAGGGCGTGGACCAGCAGCATCTCCGGCTCGACGGCCGCCGCCAGGTGCGACACCGCCTGCTCGGCCGGCTCCTCCGGTCCGTGGTGCACCCGGTGCGGCGGGGCCTGGTGCCCGCCGTGGCCGGGCCCGGGCCGGGCCGCGGCCGAGAACCAGTGGTGCAGCCCGTACTGGGCGGTGAAGCAGCCGAGGAGCAGGGAGCCGGTGCGCCGCTGCCGTCCGGCCGCCGCGTACGCGAGACCGCCGAGCAGTGCGGCCGCCCCCGCCGTCGCGTCCGGTCCGACCGGCGCACCCCCCGCGTACCGGTGCAGCCCGAGCGACGCGAGCACGCAGAGCGTTGCGAAGACTCCCGCGCGGAGCGCGCGGAAGGGAGGCCGGCCGGGATGCACCCCGGAAGAATGCCAGGTCACCGCGGCCCTCCTGCGACCGGGGCCCCGCGGCCCGCCGACCGTCCGGTCTCCTTGGCGGCGGGCGATTCGCTTCCGGAGCCGCCGACCGGCCGTTCGGCCGTACCCGGTACGGTGGCTGACGAACAGTCGGATCCGGCTGCGGTCGATCCACAGCCGATCCGCGGCCGGCCCGCATCACGTCCGCATCCGTACCGAGGAGTCCCGATGACCGTCGAACGCCCCGCCCCGCCGCTCACCGGGAGCGAGCGCGAGACCCTCCGCAGCTACCTCGACTTCCACCGGGCCACCCTCGCCATGAAGTGCGAGGGCCTCACCGAGGAGCAGCTGCGGCTGCGCTCCAGCCCGCCGTCCACCCTGACCCTGCTCGGGCTGGTCAAGCATATGGCGGAGGTGGAGCGCACCTGGTTCCGGCGGGTGATCGACGGGCAGGACCTCCCGCTGCGCTGGTCGCCCGACGGCGACTACCAGGCCGCCTACGACCCGACCGGGACGACCCGGGAGGAGGCCTTCGCCGCCTGGGAGGAGGAGGTCGCGCACGCCCGCCGGATCGAGCGGGAGGCGCGGTCGCTCGACGTCACCGGGTACCAGCCGCGCTGGGAGAGCGAGGTCTCGCTGCGGCTGGTGATGCTGCACCTGATCCACGAGTACGCCCGGCACAACGGGCACGCCGACTTCCTGCGGGAGGGCATCGACGGCGTGGTCGGCGCCTGACCGGGCGGGGCCGGACCGGTTGGCGGCGGGGCCGGGAGGGGGGATTGCCGGACTACCAGCCGAGCAGGTACGCCCCGCGGCGCAGCCCGTCCAGGACCGTCCCGGCGGTGGTCGGCGCGTCCAGGGCCGAACTGTCCAGGGCGTGCCGCTCCAGCGGGCCGAGGTCGGCGAACTGGCCGTGCAGCGAGCGCACCGGGTCGGGGTCGGTCAGCGCGTCCGGGCCGCGGCCGGTGGCCCGGTGCAGGGTGGTGTCCAGGTCGGGCCGCAGCACGACGTAGTGCAGCGCCGCGCCCGTCGCCCGGGCCTCGCGGCGGAAGGCGTCCAGGAACCACGGCCCGACCACGCCGTCCACCACCACCTGGTACCCGCCGGTGGCGAAGCCGAAGGCGGCCTGCGCGATGACGGTCAGCACGGTGGCGTTCTGCCGGTGCGCGTGCGGCAGGTACGGCGCCACGTAGCCCCGCCGGATGGCTGCCCAGAAGTCGTCGGTGTGCAGGTGGACGCTCGGGTGGAGGACGTCCGCCAGCAGCGGGGAGACGGTGCTCTTGCCGGCCCCGGGCGGGCCGGTCAGCACCACCACCGCCCCCGCGCCCCGGCCGCCGCCGACCTGCACGCCACGCTCCGCCGCCTCCGGCCCCTCCACGGTCGTACGGTTCACAGGTGCTGGATCCCTTCGCGGAGCAGGGGCGGACGAACAGCGGCGTACGGGCCGGTTCACGGGGCCGTACGGGCACGGACGGCGACCGGTCCGGTGGGGCGGCGGCGGACGGTGGCGACGGGCCCTCCGGCGGCCGGGCCCCTCGGGCGCGGAGGCCGGGTGCACGGAGATCAACCTAGTCCAATCGGGTGGCCGCAGTCCTCCCCGGCCGCCCTTTGCGCCCGGTGTCCGCGCCGCCGGGCCGGGGCCGCCCCGTCCGTTCGCGCGCCCGGCGGGCGGAGTTCAGCGGCCCCGGCGGGTGCCGTTCAGACACGGTCCAGCAGGATCGGGTTGGTCATGGCCGCCATCGGCCCCCACGGCAGGTCGGGGCCCATCGCGTTGCCCCGGCCGGGGCTGCCGTCCGGCCGCGGGCGGCGCACCTCGGCGCGGACGTACGAGGCGAGCGAGGCGGTCGTGCGCCACACCGCGGTGCCCGTGCCGTCGGCCGGCAGCGACTCCTGGTGCAGCTGGCCCTGGTCGGTCAGGAAGCGGACGGTGCCGCCCGGCACCCCCGACACCGCCAGCCGCACGTCCACCGGCGCGTCGGCGGGCACCGCCAGCCGCTCGCCGATGCCCGCCTGCCGGCCGTGGCCGGTCGCGGTGAACTCCAGCTGCACCGCCGAGGACTCCGCGATCCAGCTGTGCCCGGCCCGCAGGCCGGCCAGGACGTCGGCCCGGGTGAGGTCGGCGGCCCGGACCACGGTGTGCGGCGAGCCGATCACCTGCGGGACGCTGTGCGCGTCGCTGTTGCCGATCGCGGGCAGCCAGGCGCGCCCCTCGCGCACGGCGTCGGCCAGCCGGGCGTCCCAGCCGTCGACGGCGGACTCGTCGTCGTAGGTCCACGGGCCGTTCCAGACCTCCACCGCATCGGTGTCCGCGTAGCCGAACTTCCACTGGCAGCCGATGTACGGGCAGAACGGGTGGGCCGGCACCACCAGGCCGCCCTGCCGGCGGACCTGCCGGGCGAGCCGGGGGAAGGCGTCGTCGCGCGAGCGGTAGCGCCAGTCGACGAAGCGGCCCGGCTCCAGGCCCAGCGCCAGCCAGTGCCCGTTGCGGGTGGTGACCTCCTCGCCGAGCACGATCAGCAGGTCGGGGCCGGCCAGCGGGCCCCACACCCCGTGCGCCGAGGTGGTGTTGTGCTCGGTGGAGACGATGAAGTCCAGTCCGGCGGCCCGGGCACCCGCCGCCACCTCCTCGGGCAGCCGGCGGCCGTCCGAGTGCACGGTGTGCAGGTGGCAGTCGCCCCGGTACCAGGCGCGGCCCCGGCCGCGGGCCCGCTCCGGCGGGTGGGCGGGGGTGAACGCGGGCCCGGGGTCGCCGAAGCGCAGCACGATCCGGACCCGGTAGTCCAGCCCCGGCGGCGCGACCTGGTACGGGCCCAGGACCACCTGCCAGGTGCCCGGGCGGATCGGGCCCGGCAGGTAGCCGGGGGTTGCCTGCCCACGGCCGATCGTGAACTCGCTGCGGAAGCCGCCGGACCAGCCGCGGAATCCGGGGCCGCCCAGGGCGGTGCCGCGCTGGTCGAACAGGCCGATGTCGCAGGAGTTGCCGGGGGTCCCGGACGGGACGGGCGGCTTGTCGTAGCTGTAGGAGACGGCGAGCTCGCGGACCCCCTCGGGGACGTCGAAGGGCAGGTAGACGAAGTCGGCGGCGCCGGTCGGGAGGTGGCCGGTGAGCAGGATCTCGCGGTCGGGGGCGGTGCCGGCGGGGGCGGTGTCGGCGGGGTCGGCGGCGGCGGGGGAGGCGGCGGCCAGGCCGAGGGCGGTGGCCGCGCCGGCGGCCAGGCCCGCCCGGACGAGGTCGCGGCGGTCGAGGCCGTGGCGGTCCAGGTCGTGGCGGTCCAGCGGCGGGCGTTCCGGCGGTGGGGCGGCGGGGTCCGGGGTGTGGGGGTCCGGGGCGTGGGGGCGGGGGTGCTCGGGGTGTTCGGGGTGCTCCTCGGGGGTGGCGCGGTCGGGCATGGCGGGATCCTCCGGTCGGCCGATGTGTGAGGTGACGGGTGCGTGGGTGCGGGTGCGGGTGCGGGTGCGGGTGCCCGGGGGTGCCTACCCCGGTGGGTGAACCGGCGGTGAGGCGGGGGTGAGGGGCGTGCCACGGCTGCCGGTCGGTCGGGTGCCGGTGCGGGTGCGGTCGCAGGGCTGGGCCGAACCGGGGATGCGGAGGTAGCGGAGGTGCCCGGCTGGGGACTGTGGATCGGATGAGCTGATTGTCCGACTAATCCTGAGCTATGTGGAGGCGGGAATGGCGCTGACCCGACGGGAGGTGCTGGCCGCGGTGGCGGGCGGCGTGCTGGCGGGGTGCGCCGGACCCTCGGGACCCGGACGGCCGGGCCCGCCCCCCGGGGCGCCCACGCACCCGGTTCCCGACGCGTCCGCCGCCTCCGACGCGTCCGCGGCCCCCGAGCCGACCGCCGCCTCCGGGTCGACCGCCGTCCCGCAGCCGATCTCCGTCTCGGCTCCGCCCGCGCCGCCCGCCCCGGTGCCCGCGGCGGCGTTCGGCAGGGCGGCGGCGGTCGCCCGGTACGGGGCGCTGGAACCCGGGCAGTGGGGCTTGGAGGTGCCCGGGGTGGTGACCGCGCTGCCGCCCGGGGAGCGGGCGGTGGCGCTCACCTTCGACGCCTGCGGCGGCCCCGGCGGCAGCGGCTACGACGCCGAGCTGATCGACGTCCTGCGTGCCCACGGCGTCCCCGCGACGCTGTTCCTCAACGGCCGCTGGATCGACGCCAACCCGGCCGCCTTCGACCTGCTGGCCGGCGAGCCGCTCTTCGAACTGGCCAACCACGGCACCGCGCACCGCCCGCTCTCGGTCACCGGCCGCTCCGCGTACGGGATCGCCGGCACCGGCGGTGCGGGCGAGGTCTACGACGAGATCGCGGGCAACACCGAACGGCTCACCGCGCTGCTCGGCCGGCCGCCCCGCTTCTTCCGCTCCGGCACCGCCCACTACGACGAGGTGGCCGTCCGCATCGTCGGTGAACTGGGCGCCCGGGTGGCCGGGTTCACCGTCAACGGGGACGGCGGCGCCACCCTGTCCGCCGCGCAGGTGCACGCCGAGGTGGTGGCCGCCGGGCCCGGCTCGATCGTGATCGGCCACCTGAACCACCCCGGCGGAGGTACGGCCCGCGGCATCGCCACCGCGGTACCGCAACTCCTCGCCGCGGGCTGCCGGTTCGTCCGGCTCTCGGACGTCCTGGACTGACCGGCCGGAGCACCCTCAGCGCGGCAGGACAGCGATCGCCGTGGCGAGCAGCCCGTCGCGGTTGACCCAACGGCCCTCGAAGCCCTCGACCGTGCGGCCGTCCACCACCGGCCCGGGCACCAGCAGCCGGGCCTCGAAGGTGCCGTCCGGGCCGAGCCGCAGCTCGGCCTCGGAGAAGTCGAGGAACCGGCCGGTCAGCGGGAACCACGCCTTGTAGACGGACTCCTTGGCGCTGAACAGCAGCCGGTCCCACGCCACTTCGGAGCGGGTGGCGAGCAGCTCCAGGACCTGCTTCTGCTCCTCGGGCAGCGCGATGGTGCCCAGCACGTCGTCCGGCAGCGGGGCGTCCTCCTCCGCGTCGATGCCGAGCGAACGGAGGTCCCCGGTGCGCGCCACGGCGGCGGCCCGGTACCCGGCGCAGTGGGTCATGCTGCCCACCACCCCGTCCGGCCAGCTCGGCGCGCCCAGCACCCCGGGCACCAGCGGCCGGTACGGCACCCCGAGCCGGCCGAGGGCCGCCCGGGCGCAGCGGCGGACGGTGGCGAACTCCCGGCGGCGGGAATCCACGGCCCGGGCCACCGCCGCCGCTTCGGCCGGTTCGAGTCGTGCCTGCTCCCACGGCAGGTCCTGGTGGGCCACTTCGGTGACCACGGTGTCCGGCAGCAGCTCGCTGATCATGCGGTTCCCCCCTCGGTTCGGCTCAGCCGAGGGTAGCCCAGGGTCCGTTCCCGACCCGGGGTACTGCTGCCGGGCCGCCGGTGGGCCTCCGGTGCCGGGTCGTTGGCCGGGCCGCCGGTGGGGCCGGTCACTCGAAGGCGGCGGCGGCCTCCCGGAGGGCGCGGGCCACCGTCTCGGGGTCGTACGGGGCGGGTTCGCCGGGGGTGTAGGTGACGGAGCGCAGGCCGCCGGAGTAGCGGAAGCTGCGGTGGCGTTCGTACACCGGCCAGGAGACCGGCGACTTGCGGTCGACGCCGACGCTGATGCCCTGGAACGGGGCCATGCCGATCAGTTGGTGGACCGGGCCGAGCCGCCCGGTCGGGGTGCCGTCGACCAGCAGCCGGAACTCCCACTTCAGGTCGGCCACCGCCGCCGCCTCGACGGTCACGGTGTGCGGACCGGGGGCGAGCGGGCCGCCGTCCGCCTCGAACAGCTCGCCGTACTGGTTGTAGGCGAACCGCAGTCGGCCGTCCTCGACGTACAGGCTGTAGCCGCCGCCCTGGTCGCCGTGCGAGACCAGCACGCCCGCGTCCCCGGCGGCGTGCGCGGCCAGGTCGACGGTGATGTCGAAGGAGCGGAAGGAGATCAGCCGCGAGGAGCGGTAGCGCTCCAGCTCGGGGGTGCCGGACAACAGGGTGAGCGGGCGGCGCAGTTCGGCGTCGTGCGGACCGCGCAGGGCGAGCGCGCCGGAGGCGTCGGTCAGCGGGAAGACCCCGTTGCGCCAGGCGGCGGCCTCCCAGGCTGCGGCCAACTCCTTGACCAGGTCCGGGTGTTCGGCGGACACGTCGTGGATCTCGGTGGGGTCGGCGCGCAGGTCGTACAGCGCCCACTCGCCGTCGTCGTAGGGGGCGCCGAAGCGGTGCAGGGTGACCAGCTTCCAGCCGTCCCGGTAGTAGCTGCGGTTGCCGGTCATCTCGCAGTACTGCTCAAGGTGGGTGCTCGCGGCACCGGGATCGCGCAGGACGGAGGTGAAGGGGAGCCCGTCCAGCTCCTGCACCGGCTGTCCGTGGCGGGTCTCCGGCCGTGGCAAGCCCGCGAGTTCGAGCAGGGTGGGCAGCAGGTCGGTGACGTACTGGTACTGGGTGCGCAGGCCCGGGTCGTCCTCGGCGCGGGGGAGTCCGGCGGGCCAGGACAGCACGAACGGGACCCGTACCCCGCCCGCGTAGGTCTGCCCCTTGTAGAAGCGGAACGGCGTGTTGGAGGCCATGCCCCAGCCGCGCGGGTAGTGGACCAGGCTCTGCGGGCCGCCGATCAGGTCGATCTCCCGCTCGACGTCGGGGTTCCAGTCGGCGGGAAGGCGCGGGTGGTGGACGAAGCGGCTGAAGTAGCTGCGGGTGCCCTCGGTGCCGTCCTCGCCGGTGCCGCCGTTGTCGGAGGTGAACACGATGACGGTGTTGTCGAGTTCGCCGAGCGCTTCGAGGGTGTCGGTGAGCCGGCCGAGGTTCTGGTCGACGTTGTCGACCATCGCCGCGTACACCTCCATGTAGCGGGCGTACAGCTTCCGTTCGGGCTCGGTGAGCGCGCTCCACGGGCCGACCTCGTGGCCCGGTTCGGAGTTGCGCCCGGGCAGTTCGGTGCCCGGGGGGAAGTGCCCGGCGGCGAGCTGGCGGGCGAAGCGGGCGGCGCGCAGCTCGTCCCAGCCCCCGTCGTAGCGGCCCCGGTGGCGGGCGAGGTCCTCGGGCTTGGCCTGCAGCGGCCCGTGCACGGCGTTGTGGGCGAGGTAGAGGAAGAACGGCTTGTCCGCGTCGTGTGCGCGCAGCGACTTCACCATGGCGATCGCCTGGTCGGTGATGTCGTCGGTGTAGTAGTAGCCGTCCGGGAGTTCGTCGATGTCCAGCGGGCTGTTGTCGCGGACCAGTTGGTGCGGGTGGAAGAGGCTGGTGAGCCCCTCCAGGACGCCGTAGTACTGGTCGAAGCCCTTCTGCAGCGGCCAGTTGGCGCGGCCGTCGGCGGCGTTGGAGGCGGAGTCTCGGGTGAGGTGCCACTTGCCGACGGCGTAGGTGGCGTAGCCCTGGTCGTGCAGCAGCTCGGCGAGGGTGGGGATGTCCCCGGCGACCTCCATGCCGTAGCCGGGGAAGCCGGGGTCGGCGTTGGCGACGAAGGAGTAGCCGACCCGGTGCGGGTTGAGGCCGGTGAGCAGGGCCGCGCGGGCGGGCGAGCAGAGCGGCATGGTGTGGTAGTTGGTGAGCTTGACGCCCTGTCCGGCGATCCGGTCCAGGGTGGGGGTGGGGATCTCCGAGCCGAACGGGCCGATGTCGCTGTAGCCCATGTCGTCGATCAGGACCACCACGATGTTGGGCGCGCCCCGGTGCGGCGCGGCGCGCTGCGGCCAGGCCGGGACGGACTCGGCGAAGGTCCGGCCGACGGTCCCGGGGAAGCCCCGGTACGGGTCGCGGCGGGCGCCGCCCGCGCGGTCGTCGGCGGGTCGGTCCTGGGTGGGCCGGTGGGCGTGCGGGTGCTGCAAGTGCTGCAAATCGGGGGTGCTCATGCGGTGCTCCGGGCGGTGGCGGTGGCGGTGGCGGTGGCGGTCGTGGCGGGGGCGGGCGCGGTGGCGGCCGGTTGCGGCAGCGGGTCCAACCGGGGGACGGCGGCGAGGAGTTCGGCCGTGTACGGGTGCTGCGGGTCGGTGACGACCCGGTCGGCGGGGCCGGTCTCGACGATCCGGCCCCGGTGCATCACGGCGATCCGGTGGCTGACCTGCCGGACCACGGCGAGGTCGTGGGCGATGAAGAGGATCGCCAGGCCGAGTTCGCGCTGCAGTTCGGCGAGCAGGTCGACCACCTGGGCCTGGACCGACACGTCCAGGGCGGAGACCGGCTCGTCGCAGACCAGCACGCTCGGTGCGGGCGCCAGCGCGCGGGCGATGCCGATCCGCTGGCGCTGGCCGCCGGAGAACTCGGCGGGCCGGCGCCCGGCCGCGGCGGGGTCGAGGCCGACCCGGTCCAGCAGTTCGGCGACCCGGGCGGCGCGCTCCTGCCGGGTGCCGATGCCGAGGGCGATCAGCGGCTCCTCGATGATCCGGCCGGCCGTCATCCGCGGGTTGAGCGAGGAGTACGGGTCCTGGAAGACCATCTGGATCTCCCGGCGGGCTGCGCGGCCGGCCCGGGCGGGTTCCTCGCCGCGGAACCGGACGGTGCCCGCCGAGGGGGCGTGCACCTGGACCAGCGCCCGGGCGAGGGTCGACTTGCCGGAGCCGGACTCGCCGACCAGGCCGAGCGTCTCGCCGGGGTGCAGCTCCAGGTCGACCCCGTCGAGGGCGGTGACCCGCCGGCGGCGCGGGCCGTAGGTCTTGCGCAGGCCCGTCACGGTGAGCAGCGGCTGCTCGCCCGGGGTGCTGTTGGCCGCGGCCCGGGAGGGTTCCTCCAGTCGGGGCACGGCGGCCAGCAGCTGCTTGGTGTACGGGTGGTGCGGTGCGGCGAGGACGTCGGCGGTGGGCCCGTGCTCGACGACCCGGCCGTCCTTCATGACCAGCAGCCGGCGGCAGGTCTGCGCGATGACGCCGAGGTCGTGGCTGATCACCAGGACGGCGGTGCCGGTCTCCCGGTTGATCCGGGCGAGCAGCCGGAGGATCTGCTGCTGGACGGTCGGGTCGAGCGCGGTGGTCGGCTCGTCGGCGATCAGCACGTCGGGCTCGTGGGCGAGCGCGAGCGCGATCATGATGCGCTGGCGCTGGCCGCCGGAGAACTGGTGCGGGTGGTCGCCGAGCCGTCCGGCGGCGTCGGGGATGCCGACCAGGTCGAGCAGCCGGACGGCGCGTTCGGCGCGTTCGGACCGGCCGCCCCCGGCCCCGCCCCCGTTCGTACCCTGCTGCCCGCCCTCGGCCGACGCGCCTGCGTCCGGGCCGCCGGCGGTGCGGTGCGCGCGCAGCGCCTCGTCGAGCTGGCGGCCGATGGTGAGGACGGGGTTGAGCGAGGACATCGGGTCCTGGAAGACCATCGCGATCCGCCGGCCGCGGAGCCCGCGCAGGGCGGGTTCCGGGAGGGCGGCGAGGTCCTGGCCGTCCAGCAGCACCCGGCCGCCGGTGATCCGGCCGCCGCGCGGGAGCATCCGCAGCAGGGCGAGGGCGGTGGTCGACTTGCCGGAGCCGGATTCGCCGACCACGCCGAGGGTGTCGCCGCGGGCGAGGGCGAAGTCCACGCCGTCCACGGCGGTGGTGCCGTCGAACTCGACGGTGAGGTCGTGTACGCGCAGGATGTCGGTCAACGGCGGATCCCCCGGTTCAGGGCCTCGGCGATCAGGGTGAAGCCGAGCACCAGCGCGGTGACCGCGATCAGCGGGGCCGCCGCGAAGGTGGGGCGGGTGGACAGGTAGGCCATCGACTGGCTGAGGATGCTGCCGAGCGAGGGCTCGGGCGGGCGCACCCCGAAGCCGAGGAAGCTCATCGCGCCCTCGATGAAGACGGCCAGCGAGAGGGCGACCGCGCTCTGCACGACCAGCGGGTCGGCGGCGTTGGGCACCACGTGGCGCAGCAGGACGCGCAGCCGCGAGGCGCCGCCGACCCGGGCCGCCAGGGCGTACTCGCGCTCCCGCTGGACCAGGATCCCGGCCCGCAACTGCCGTCCGAAGCCGGGTATCTCGGCGAGCACGATGACGATCACCACCGGCCAGCGGCCGGGGCCGAGGATCGCGGTGACGGCGATCGCCAGGATCAGCCCGGGGAAGGCCAGCAGCAGGTCGAAGAGCCGCTGCACGGCCAGGTCGGCCCACCGGGAGGAGGCGGCGAGCAGGGCGAGTGCGCTGCCGAGGACGGCCCCGAGCGGGACGGCGGTCAGCGCGATCACCAGGTCGGTGGAGATGCCGTGCAGCACCCGGCTGAACAGGTCGCGGCCGAGGTCGTCGGTGCCGAAGGGGTGGTCGGCGCTCGGGCCGGCCAGGGTGAGGCCGCTCTGCGCGAGCGGGTCGTGGTCGGTCAGGACGGGGGCGAGCAGGCCGGCCAGGGCGACCGTGCCGGTCAGCGCGAGGCCGGCCAGGCCCCGGCCGCTGAGCAGGCCCGCCAGGTAGGGGTGGCGGCGCCGGGTGGCGGCGCCGGCGGCCGCTCTCGGGGCGGCGGTGGTGGCGGTCATCGGGTCATTCCCACCTGATCCGGGGGTCCAGCCACGCGTACACCAGGTCGGTGAGCAGCTGGACGGCGACGTAGACGGCGACGAGCAGCAGGAGCAGTGCCTGCACGACGGGGTAGTCGCGGCGGACCACCCCGGTCTCGATCAGCTGGCCGAGTCCGGGCCAGGCGAAGATGGCCTCCACCAGCACGGCCCCGCCGAGGAGTTGGCCGATCTGCAGGCCGAGCACGGTGATCGCGGGCGGCAGCGCGTTGGGCAGGGCGTGCCGCCAGACGATCCGCCGGCGGGACACCCCGAGGGCGGTCGCGGTGCGGACGTAGTCCTCGTCCAGCGCCCGCTCCAGGCCGTCCTTGAGGTAGCGGGCCAGGACGGCGGCGCTGGGCAGGGCCAGGCAGAGCGCGGGCATCAGCAGGTACTGCAGGCCGAGGTCGGGCGCGGCGAGGACCGACTCGTGCCCGCCGGGCGGCAGCAGCCGCAGGGTGACGGCGAACAGCAGCACCAGCAGCACCCCGGTGACGAACGGCGGCACGGCCAGGACGGCGGTGGTGAAGGCCCGGACGGCGCCGGCCGACCAGCGGTTGCGGGCGGTGGCGCCCAGCACGCCGAGCGGGACGGCGAGTGCGACGACCAGCACCAGGGCGCCGAGGGTGAGTTCGACGGTGGCGGCGACGCCGTCGCCGATCAGGTCGGCGACCTGCCCGCCGATGGCGTAGCTGGGGCCGGGGTCGCCGGTCAGCAGGCCGCCCAGCCACCGGGTGTACTGGGCGAACAGCGGTTCGTCCAGGCCGAGTCGGGCGCGGACCGCGGCGATTGCCTCGGGTCCGGCGTCCGGCCCGGCCAGCGTGGTGGCCGGGTCGCCGGGGATCAGCCGCAGGACGAGGAAGACCAGGAAGGAGGCCAGGGCGAGCACCAGCAGCCCGGACGGGAGGCGTTTCAGGAGGAAGGAGCGCATCGGGGGGTCGGACCTCTCCGTCAGGCCGTCAGGTAGGCGTCGTCGAGGTTGAGGTAGGTGTACTTGTTCAGCGTGGCGCCGCGCACCTTGCTGCCCGCCACCTCGACCAGGTCGCCGATGGCCAGGTCGATGACGAACTCCTCGTCCAGCAGGACGTCGGTGATCTGCTGGTAGAGGGCCTTCGCCTCGGGGCTGTCGTGGTCGGGCCGCTTCCAGGCCCGCTGCACCAGGTCGGTGTAGGCGGGCGAGGAGAAGTGCGAGCTGTTCTTCGCCTCGTTGAACGGGTACGCGCTGACCGCCAGGGTCGCCGGGTTGAGCTGGGCGAAGCCGTGGCTGAGCGTCCAGATCGCGGGCATGGTCTGGGAGATGAGCTGCTTCTGCATGGTCGGCGAGTCGGTGGGCTGCAGCACGGTCTCGATGCCGACCTGCTTGAGGTCGTACTGCAGGATCTGCGCGATCGCCGTGCCGCCCGGGGTGTTGGAGTGCGCGAACGGCAGGGTGATCGTGCCGAGCCCGGCCTCCCTGAGCAGTTCGCGGGCCTTCTCCGGGTTGTGGCGGTAGCGGGTGGCGCCCGCCTCGGTGTACGCGGGGGATGACCTGGGCCACGGGGTGGCGGAGACCTGTCCGTAGCCGCCGAGGGCCTGCTGCACCAGCCGGTCGCGGTCCACCGCCCAGGCGATCGCCTGCCGGACCCGCTTGTCGGAGACGTGCTCGGCCTTGACGTTGACCCCGATGTAGTGGGCGCCGGAGCCGGTGTCGTACTGGGTGATCCGGAACTGCGGGTCGCTGCGGAGGGTGGCGACGTCCTTGCCCCGGGCGTCGTAGGCGAGTTGGCTCTGTCCGGTCTTCAGGGAGGAGAGCTGGGCCTCGGCCTGGGCGATGATGCGGACCTCCACGCCGTCCAGGTAGGGGCGGCCCGGGTTCCAGTACCGGTCGTTGCGGGCGAAGGTGAGCGAGGTGCCGGGCTTGCGCTCGGTGAAGGTGAACGGGCCGGTGCCGATCAGCCGGGTGCCGGCCACGGCGTCCTCGACGGTCGCCGAGTCCGGGATGATCATGAACTCGAAGAGGTCGAACAGGTTGCTGACCGGATGCGCCAGGACGAGGGTCAGCTCGTGGTCGCCGTTCTTGCGGAAGTCCGTCACGGCGGCCGCCGTCGCCCGCAACTGCGCCGAGCGGGCCGGGTTCTGGAGGTTCTTGACGGCGAAGACCACGTCGTCCGCGGTGAACTTCCGGCCGCTGTGGAAGGTCACGTCCTCGCGCAGCTTGAGCGTGATGCTCCGGCCGTCCGCGGCGAGCTGCCAGGAGGTCGCCAGCTCCGGCTGCGGCTGGAGCCTGTCGTCGTACCGGGTCAGGGTGTTGAACACCAGCCGCTGGACGAGTGTGTTGGCGCTCACGGCGAACAGCAGGCTCGGGGTGAAGTCGATCCCGGCGGTCACCGTGAGCACACCGCCCCGGCGCGCCCCGGAGGAGGCGGACGCGGCGGAGGAGGCCGTGTCCGCCGCCGAACGGCAGGCGGCCAGCGTCAGCAGCCCGGCTCCGGCGAGGCCGGCCCGCAGCAGTCCGCGGCGCGAGAGGCCGGGCAGGGAGGGGGAGTCGAACGTGGTCATGGCGGAGTCCTTCGGGGCGGGTTCGGTGGCCGGGAGCTGCGGGGGCACAGCTGGCGGCGGGAGGAGGGGCGTGCGGGTGCGGAGCGGGGTGTGCGGAGGCGGGCGGGCCGGGTGCTCAGCGGGTGCGGGTCGGTGCCCGGTCGGGGGCGGTTGCCCGGCCGTTCGGCGCGGTAAGTTCGAGCGCTGCGGTCGCTGCGGTCGGTGCGGTTGTGGCCGGGGGCGCGGCCGGTACCGCGGGGTACGGGTCGGGGCGGTGGCCGGCGACGCCCACCGCGGGGGCGACGGTGCGCAGCGGATCGGCGTACACCGCGGCCAGGGCCGCCGCGCCCGCCGCGACCGCGAGGGCGTCCGCGCCGTGCTGCTGGGCGACCACCAGCCGCTCGACCGGCCCGGCGCCGCGCACCAGGTACGAGCGTTCGGCCACCTCCGCGCGGACCGCGTCCAGGAAACGCGGGTCCACGGCGGAGAAGGTCTCGGTGAGGACGAGCAGGTCGGGGTTGACCACGTCGATCAGCAGCGCCGCGACCTCCCCGATCATCCGGGCCCGCCGCAGCACCAGCCGCTCGGCCCGCCGGTCGCCGGCCCGGACGGCGGCGATCAGCTCCGCCCGGTCCGGCTTCCCGGTGATGCCGGCGGTGGCCGCCGCCTCGAACAGCGCGGTGTCGGAGGCGGCGGCCGCGAAACAGCCCCGTCGGCCGCATTCGCAGAGCGCCCGGCTGCCGGACACCCTGAGGTGGGCGACGTCCCCGGTGGCGGCCCGCGGCCCCAGGTGCACCTGGCCGCCGATGCCCAGCGCCGCATCCACCACGTGGCCGACGAAGAGCTGGACCAGGCCGCGGCGGGCGGCGGGCCGGCCGAACAGGATCTCCGACTGGGCCAGCGCCCGGGCGTGGTTGTCGACCCGCACCGGCAGCCCAGTGGCCCGCTCCAGCAGCTCGCGCAGCGGCACCTCGTGCCAGTCCAGCGGGGCATGACGGACCGTCACGCCGCGCACCGGGTCGACCGACCCGCCGGTCACCGCGCCCAGCCCGACGACCGTCCGGGCGGCGTGACCGGCATGACCGCCGGAACCGGTCGGCGGGGCCGCGCCGTCCGGCCGGGGCGGGTGCCCGACCGCGGCGAGGAAGCGCGGCAACCGGGCCAGCACCGGCCGCAGCACGGCCTGTCCGGTGCGGCCCCGATTGCTGAACTCCTCGCGCCGCAGTACGTTCCCGCGCAGATCGAGCAGCGAGAAGGTGGTGTACGGCACCCCGACGTGCACCCCGGCCACCGCCAGCCGCCCGGTGTCCACGTCTACCGGCAGCAGCGGCCGGCCGACCGCCCCGCCGGCGCTCAACTCGGGCCGCTCGCGGAGCAGTCCGAGCCGAACCAGGTCGACCACCTGCCGGGAGACCGCGGCCGGGCTGAGCCCGGTCAGCGCGGCCACCCGGCTGCGCGGCAGCGGACCGCGGTCGAGTACCGCCCGCAGGACGGCGGCCGCGTTGACGTCCCGGCGGTCGTCGCCGGAGCGGACGGCGGGGCGCAGGGGCGGTGCGGGCATGGTCGGGGGCCTTCCGTGGAGGGGAGGTGAGCGGAGCGGAGCGGGGTCGGGCGGAGGGGAGGGGAGCGGATCAGGCGGCGGGCGCCGCGAGCTCCTCGGCGGGCACCAGACCGGGCACCTTCGGCGGGTCGGCGGGCTCCAGCAGGCGGCTGGGCTCCCCGTCCACGCCGACCGGCAGGTCGCCGTCGAGCGTGATCCGGCGGACCAGGCGGGGCTCGTCGCCGTAGTCGTTCACGGCGTAGTGCTGGGTGGCGCGGTTGTCCCAGATCGCCACGTCACCGACCTGCCAGTCCCAGCGGACGGTGTTCTCCAGGCGCTCGACGTAGCGCTGGAAGAGCGCGAGCAGCGCCCGGCTGTCGGCTCCCGAGACGCCCTGGATCCGCTGCGCGAATGCGCCGAGCAGCAGCGTCTTCTCCCCGGTCACCGGGTGCACCCGCACCACCGGGTGCTCGGTCTTGAAGGCCGTGGAGACGAACACCTGGCGGAACAGCTCGGCGATCTCCCGGTTGTCGGCCAGTTCGGGGCGCAGCGCCAGGCTCGCCGCGTAGTCGTAGTCGTTGGTGTGCACCGCCCGCAGGCTCTCGGCCAGCACCTTCAGCGGCTGCGGCAGGTCCTCGTACGCCGCAACGGTGTTGGCCCACACGGTGCTTCCGCCGGCCGGCGGCAGCTCCAGGGCCCGCAGTACGGAGGCCTTGGGGTAGGAGGGGACGAAGGTGACGTCGGTGTGCCAGTTGTTGGCGCGCACGCCCTTGGTGGCGTCCAGCTCGAAGATGTACCGGCCGTCCGCGCTGGGCACCGTGGGGTGGCCCACCGGGTGGCCCAACAGGCGGGCGAACGCCTCGTGTTCGGCGTCGTCCAGGTGCTCCTGGCCGCGGAAGAACAGCACCTTGTGGCGGTACAGCGCGGCCTCGACGGCGGCGACGGTCTCGGCCGGCAGGTCGCCGCCGAGCCGCACGTCGTGCACGATCGCGCCGATCCGGCCGGCGACGGGGGTGAGGCGGAGCACGGGGACGGCGGCGTCGTCGTCGATGGTGGCGCCGGCGGTGCTGTCGGGGGCGGTGCTGTCGGGGGCGATGTCGGTGGTCATGGCGGTACCTCGGCTTTCGGGGGAGGACGGTTCTGGTGGACGGGGGTTCGTGCGGACGGAGGTTCGTGCGGACGGTGTTCGCGGGCACGGGTCGGTGCGGACGGCCGGGTACGGTCGGCGCGGCCGGCAGGCGGCCCGACCGGTGCGGGCCGTGCCGGGGACCCCGGGCGCACCGGTGCGCCGGGGTACGGCGGGGCACGCCGGGGTGACGGGTACGGGGAAGTTCACGAAGGTGCCGGCGCCGGGAGGCGCGTCGGCGGAGAGGGCCGGCCCGGTCGGGTCAGCCGGCGAACGAGCGGAGGCCGCCGCAGCAGCGGCGACGCGGACAGCGGCCGGGGCGACAGGCAGGGCACACGACACGACGGACGACGGTCATTCGAGCCCTCCTTCCGGCATCGCTGTGAGCGGGCTCCCGGTCATCGTGCTGAAGCCGGACCCGGTCTGTCAATCGTCATCCTGCCTGGTGGGAACGGGCGTTGCGGCTGTGTGACGCCGCGTTGCCCGCCGTGGCGCCCTGATGGCGCAAGCCCCGCGGGCCCGCATCCGCCCTTGTCGCGGGCCCGCGCCGCGGACTAACTTTCGGAGCGCAAATAAGGCCCCCGCCCACCCCGGGCGGCCGCGCCCCGCCCGTACGGCGGTCGTGCTGCGGCCGGTGGGGTGGGCGTGCTGCGGCCGGTGGGGCGGCGGGCCGGAAACGCGTCCTGCCCCGTCCCGCCCCGGTCAGGTCGACGGGGTGGTGACGGGGCAGGTGGTCCGCCGTACGGCGGCGGGGCGGACGGGCGGGGTGGGCGGACCTGGGCGGACGGGCGGGCGCCGGGCGGTGCCTCAGCCGGCGGCGCGGCGGATCAGCTCGGCGATGCGCTGCTCGTCGTCGGCGGTGAGGGTGGTGAGCGCGTAGGCGTTGGCCCACATGGTGCCCTCGTCGAGGTGGGCCAGGTCGCTGAACCCGAGGGTGGCGTAGCGGGTGTTGAACTTCTGGGCGCTCTGGAAGAAGCAGACGACCTTGCCGCCGCGGGCGTAGGAGGGCATGCCGTACCAGAGCTTGGGGGCGAGGCCGGGGGCGTTCTCCTTGACGATGGCGTGCAGGGCCGTGGCGAGCGCCCGGTCGTTCTCCTCCATCTCGGCGATCTTCGCCAGGACCTCGGCCTCGGGGTCCGCCTTCGCCTTGCGCGAGGTGCGCCGAGCGGAGCCCTTCAGCTCCTTGGCGCGCTCCTTCATCGCCGCCCGCTCGTCCGCGGTGAAGCCCTCGTAGCCGGCCTCGGCGGCGTCGGTGGACTCGACGGTGGCGGTGGTCTCGGTCGCGGTGCTCATGGCGGATTCCTCTCGTTCGGGCTGCTTCCCGGTGACATCACCCATGCTAGGAATCCGCGGCCCGGGTCGGCTTCTCCGAAACTGACCGGTCCGGCGGGGTCCTGTCCTAGGTGCGGGTGCGGGGGCTCAACGGCCGGCGGGGGAGGCGAGCCGGCGGGCCAGCACGGCCAGGGCGCCGAGGAAGACCAGGCCGGCGGCGAGCGGGAGCGCCTGCTTGCGGGGGTCCATGGCGGTTGCGGCGAGCCGGGTGGCGCCCGACCCGGCCCCGGGTCCGGCTGCGGCGTCGGCTCCGCCGCCGGTGGGTGGCGGGGCGGCCGGACCGGTCGGCGCCACCGTGACGGTGGTGTGCTCCGTCGCGGAGCCGCAGGTCAGGGTGGCCGGATAGCTGCCGGGGGCGGTGCCGGGCCGGACGGTGACGGTGGCGGTGTGGTGCCCGGGCGGGGCGGCGACGGAGGTGGCGGTGGCCCCGAAGACCTCGGAGGAGAGCGTGCCGCCGGGGCAGCGCAGCTCGGCGGTAACGGGCGTGCCGGGGACCAGCGGCGAGGTACGGAACGCGACGGACGGGACCGCGCCCGCGTCGGTGGCCGGGGTGGCGGCGGCGGAGGGGCCCGCCCAGACGGCGGCGATCGCGGCGAGTGCCGCGCAGGCGGCTGCGGGACGGCGGACGGGCACGGAGGTCTCCCGGGGAGGGCTCGACGGGCCGGCCCGCCCGTGGGCGGTCGGCGCGGTGCTGACTCCCGGACAGATATCGCCCCAGCGGCGGACCGATTGTCGTACGAGTGTGGTCGGCTCATCCGAACGCCCGCCCCGATCACCCGGACGGCCACCCCGGCCGTCACTCCCCGCAGTCGCCCCCGGGACGGTTCACAGCACGGCGATCCCGAGCGGACGCTGCCCCGCCGCGAGCCGGGGGCCGGGGTGGTGGGAGCGCCCGTGGTCGGAGCCGCGGTGGTCGGCGCGGACCGGGCCGGCGCGGGCGGGCCGGCCCGGGGGAGCAGGCCGTGAGCAGGGCGGCGGCGGCCAGGGCGGGGAGGAGCAGGACCCGGCCGGTGCGCCGGGCGCGGCGGCCCGGCGGCGTGGCGCGATCGGACGTCATGGCGGGCCTGCTCCGGAGGGTCGGGGGCGGGAGGGGGGCGGTCGCGGGCCCGGTACCGGCCCGGACCCGCGTCCGCACCCACCATCCTCCGACCGCCGGGAGGCCGACCCGGTCGGTGGAGCGGCGCCGGTTCGCACGACGTCCGGTGGACCGCCGGGTCGACCGATCGGACGACCCGGCGGTCCCGGGTGGGAACTACGGCGGTGCGCCCCGGGTCAGTGCCCGGCCGCCACCGGCTCCCCGGTCGGTACCCGGACGACGGTGGCTTCGCCGGTGCGGTTGTGGCGTTCTTCCCAGGTTTCGAGGGCGGTGCGGCAGGCGTGGTCGAGGTGGCGCAGGTGGGTGAGGTC
>NZ_JBSGXP010000129.1:0-24884 GCF_053610105.1 Kitasatospora sp. NPDC054939
GGGGCCGGCCCGGGGCCCTCCCAACCGGGCCCCCGTCCGGGTTCGTACTACGGGGGGCCCCCGGCGGCCCCGCCCGCCACAAAGGCCCCGCACGGGCCCGATGTCGTACGCCCTGCGGCGGTCGAATCCGCAGCGGGCGAGGAGAGCAGGTCGCGCGCGGTGAGGGAACGAGCCGGTCGAAAAGCGTTCGACACCGGGTGCGGTGATCGGGGACACTTCGCGCCGATGACCAGAATCGATGACACGCCGTCCGCATGGGACGAGCGCACCCAGCTCACCACCTTCCTCGACTACGCCCGTGGCACCGCCCGCGCCAAGTGCGACGGCGTCTCCCCGGAGAACGCCCGCAAGGCGCTCCTGCCAGGATCGCCGCTGATGACCATGAGCGGGCTGATCAACCACCTTCGCTGGGTGGAGTACTACTGGTTCCAGGTGGTCTTCCTCGGCGAGGAGGACGAGGGGCCCTGGACCGAGGAGGACCCCGACCGCGAGATGCGCATCGCCGTCGACGTCCCGCTCGGCCGATTGCTCGACGAGTACGCCGAACAGAGCGCCCGCTACCGCGAACTGGTCGCCGCGAACGGCCTCGACACCCGCGCCGAGCGCACCGTCCGCGACGGCCTCCAGGTCGACCTGCGCTGGATCCTCCTCCACCTCACCGAGGAGACGGCCCGCCACAACGGCCACTTGGACATCCTGCGCGAACTGCTCGACGGTACGACCGGCGCCTGATCGGATCGCCCCGGAGCGGTCCCGTACGGCGAGCATCCCTCGCCGAGGTGCCGCCTCGGACGCCGCTCGGTCCCGTCCGGTGCGCCCGCACCCCGAACGGCGAGAGGTGATCCGTCGGGCCCGCTTCGGAACGTGTTCTGCTGACGGGCCCGACGGCGGGCGGCGGTGTGCGGTGGTGTGCGGCGGTCGTTGATCCGGTGGGGCCGCGTACCGGCGGGCCGGCGGCGGCCACCCCCTGGACGAGCGGGCTGATTTCGCCGCGACGGCCGACCCCTACAACAGGCCCTGGTCGTGGGCGTAGAGCGCTGCCTGGGTCCGGTCGCGCAGGTGCAGCCGAGTGAGGATCCGCGAGATGTGGTTCTTCACCGTGCCCTCGCTCAGGTGCAGCCGACCGGCAATCTCGCGGTTGGTGGCTCCGGTGGCAATGAGTCTCAGGACCTCGGTCTCCCGGCCGGAGAGGCCGGCGGGCCGGTCGGGTGCGGGTTGGCCTGGTGCCGGCCGACCGCCTGGGGCGGACGTCGGGTGGGGCGGGGTGGGGGTTGCCGAGGACGATGCCAGCCGGCCGCCGTCGCTCGGCGTCAGAGGTGTTCGCGGCGCCGCCGACGTGGGCGGTGCCACGGCCACCTCGGCGGCCAGTCTCGCCAGGACCGTGGCGTCGAGCTGGGCGACCCCGGCGTGCACGAGTCGGACGGCACGGGCGAGTTCGGCGGCCGGCAGGTTCTTCAGCAGGTAGCCGACCGCTCCTGCCTTCAGAGCCCCCGCCACGTACGCGCGGTCGTCGAAGGTCGTCAGCATCATCACCCGGCACGACGGGATCCTGCCGGCGAACGCCTCGGCGGTCGCGATGCCGTCCATCCCCGGCATCCGGACGTCCACCAGGGCGACGTCCGGGCGGACCTCGACGGCCGCCTCCAGCGCCTCCCGACCGTCGCGGGCAGTGGCGACCACCGCGATGCCGGGCTGGATGGCCAGCAGGGAGGCGATGCCCTCGCGAACCAACTCCTGGTCGTCGACGACCAGGACGCGCACCGTCGCCTCCCCTCCCGGCGGCGGGCCCCCATGCGACTGCTCCCCGGTCATCCGGCCACCACCTCGGCGGGTACCGGTATTCGGCAGGGCACCGTCACGGTGACGGTCACGCCGGCGCCCGGGCGGCCGACGATCGCGACCCGTCCGCCGAGCAGTTCGATCCGTTCGCGCATCCCCCGTATGCCGTTGCCCGGGTTGCTCCCGGTGGGGGAGCCGACCCTGCCGTTCGACGAGATGGCGTCGTCGGGAAGGCCCCGTCCGTCATCGGCGACGGTCAGCCGGGCCTCGTCCGCACCGAGGTCGAGACCGATGTGGATCCGGGCCGGACGGCCGTGTCGACGGGCGTTGGTCAGTGCCTCCTGCGCCGCGCGGTACAACGCGGTCCGGGTGCCGGTGTCGTAGCGCTGCTCGTCACCGGTGAGGTCGAGGACGACCGTGAGCCGGTCGTCGCCGAGATGGCGTACCAGGTCGGTCAGGGATCGGGTGAGGGAGAACGGACGGGCGTCGCGCAACGCGCTGACCGACTCCCGTACTTCCGTCAGCGCCCGGCCGGCGGACCACCGGGCATCGGCGACCGCCCGCGCGGAGGCCTCCGCATCCAACGTACGGAACGCCTCTGCCTTCTCCAACTGCACCGCCACGGCCGTCAGATGGTGGCCGACACTGTCGTGGATCTCGCGGGCGACCCGGTTCCGTTCCTCCGTCGCGGACAACTCGGCCACCCGCTCCGCGTACCGGGCGAGTTCGGCCGCCGTCCGCTCCAGGCGCTCCCGTGCCTGCTGCTCACCGACCGCCACCGCGGCCATCGAGAGTGCGAGTGCGAGACCGAGGGCGAACATCAGCAGGTCCGAGACGTACTCGCTGCGGCCCCACCAACCGGGCACCCAGTAGCTGTAGCCGGTGACGAGCAGTGCCACGCAGCCCAGGCCGGAGAGCAGCGCCGCCCGTCGGCCGAGGGCGAAGTACACGGTGAAGGGCACCAGGACGAACAGCGCCCGGGACACCCCCGATCCGTCCAGTGCCGCGGCACCGGCGTACAGCACCGCCCTGGCCACCAGCGGAACCAGCGGGCGGCCCAGCAGCCCGCGCCGGTCCAGGTGCTCCAGGCCGAGGAGGAGCAGCACCAGTCCGGCGAAGGCGGCCGTGCGCACGGCCCGGATCGGACCCTCCGCCACCGACGCGTGGTAGACACCGCCGAGCAGCACCGCGGCGTACAGCACCGGCGGCACCCACGGCACCGGCCGTTCCGCCGCGGGACCTATCGCCGCAGACCGCGCCTCCTCCGAACGTGCCGTCCCGCGTGCCCGGCCGTCCGACGGCGCGAGCGCCGGTGGGTCCGGCGCCACGAGTGCCGCGGGGTCACCGCCACCGAGCGCTTCCCTCCCCGGCACCGCTTCGTCCGCTCCCATCCCGCTCCTCCTCTCCTCGTCGCTACGGCGCCGCACGATACCGGCGGTGGCCGGCCCGGCGGGCTGTCAGGACGAGGCTAGAACGGACAGTGGCCGCAGGTCATGTGCCGTTCGGCAGGGTTCTCCCGATGAATTCGGCGAGGAATACCTGCCGTTCGGCACTCGTGTCGACCCGCGGACGCGACCTAGCGTCGGCGGTACACCACGGACCGCCCAGAGGAGTGCGAAACCATGATCCGACGACACCGCCGCCGCGGCCTTCTCGCCGTGCTCGTCCCGGCGCTGGTGACCGCCGCCCTCGTCCCGGCCGTCGACGCCGGCGCGGCCACGGGTGCCGGCTGCCGGGCCGAAAGACTGCGGGTGCCCGGCGCGGAGCGGACGATCGGGGTGTGCCTGGACGACCTGACCACCGCCGCCACCGTCGCCTCGGGCCACACCGACCCGGCCGACTGGGCGGGCCTGCAGGCGCCCGGCGCGGTCAACCCGTCGGGAGTGCCCGGCATCCAGATCGACGGCTACTTCCCGGACACTTCCACGACCAACACCCTCCACGGCTGGAACCACGACAGCCAGTTCGTCATCCGGCTGCCCCGGAACTGGAACGGCGGCCTGGTCGTGGCCGGGCCGCCCGGAGTGCGCCGCCAGTACGCGAACGACCGGATCATCAGCGACCAGGTGCTCGCCAAGGGCTTCGCCTACGCGGCCACCGACAAGGGCAACACCGGCCCCCAGCTCTACCAGGACGGTGACCGGCCGGGTGACGCGATCCTCGAATGGCACCGACGGGTCGCCCAACTCACTGTCGCGGCGAAGGCCGTGGCAGCCAGGCACTACGGCCGCCCACCCGTGCACACCTACGCCGCCGGGCTGTCGGCCGCCGGCTACCTGGTGCGCTGGCAACTGGAGCACTACCCGGCGCTCTACTCCGGAGGGCTGGACTGGAACGGGTTGCTGCTCACCCGCGAGGCGCCCAACCTCCTGACCAACCTGCCGCCGGCGCTGCGGGCCTACCCGCGCCACCTCGCCGGCGAACCCGGGGCGCGCGAGGCCATGTACGCCGCCGGATACCCCCGGGGATCCGAACCGCTGTGGGACGTCCACTACCGCACCCAGTGGGACTCGCTCCAGCGCGTGATCCGTGAGGAACTGGACCCGGAGTACGACGGACCGCTCCAGGCCGGCACGCCGTTCTGCCGCGAAGGGACGGGCAGCGGCTGCGACACCGACTACGACTACGCCGCCCGACCCGAAAGCGTGCACCAGGCGGTCGAACGGGTCTCGCTCACCGGCCGGATCACCCGACCGCTGATCACCCTTCAGGGCACCCTCGACGTGCTGCTGCCGATCAGCCGCACCGGCGACGTGTACAGCACCATGGTCACGGGCGCGGGCCGCAGCGCTTTGCACCGGTACTACCGGATACCCGGCGGCACGCACACCGACGGCCTCCAGCCGGTCGCCCCCGACCTGGTGAGGCCCATGCAGCCCTGCTTCACGGCCGCGTTCGACGCTCTGGTCGCCTGGACCCAGCACGGCGTCAGGCCCCCGGCCGGCGGCACGGTCCCGGAGCCGGCTCCCGGCCAGACGGGTTCCTGCAGCCTCTGACCGGTACGGCCGGTGACCGCGTAGTCGGAACGGTGGGCGGACGCCCGGAGGCTCCGGGCGCCCGCCGCCGAACGGGTGCACGGGGGAGCAGCCTGCCGCGGTCGGACGGTCGGCCCCGCGCACCCCCGGTCAGGCGCGGCGGGCGAGGAGGAGGTCGCCGAGATGGAGCATGTCGATGCCGCCGCCGTGGGCGTCGAGTACCTCCGCGGTCTCGGCCAGGGCCCGTTCGAGCCGATCGGGCGGCAGGACGCGGTAGGTGGAGACGGAGGTGAGGAAGCCCAGGTAGCGTTCGGTGTCGTACCGGACCTCCTGGCGGAAGCGGTGGCCGCGTAGGTCGGTGAAGCGGCCGTCGCGGCGGCACCCGGGCTCCGGCCAGTAGTCCTCCTCCCCGCTGCCCGGCTCGGCGCCGTACGCGGAGGCCGGGGCGCAGTGCGGCGAACTGGCAATGCCGTGGCGGCGGTCGACCGCGGCCAACTCCTCGTACAGGGAGGCGTCCAGGACTCCGTGCGGGTTCCAGAACAAGGCGACGGCGCCGCCGGGTTCGAGCGCGGCGTGGACCAGGTCCCACCGGCGCCGGGGGTCCAGCCAGTGCCAGGACGTGGCGGCGTACAGCAGGCCGAAGCGCCGGCTCTCCGGGGCCCACTCCTCGAAGCCGCCGACCTCGACCCGCACCCGGGGGTACGCCGCGGTGTTGCGGCGCAGCACGGCGGCCATCAGCGGATCGGGTTCGACGCAGGTGAGCGGGATCCCGTGCGCGGCGAACAGCACGGTGGCCTTGCCGGTCCCCGCGCCGACCTCCAGTGCTGCCCGGTCGCCCAGCTCGGCGTAGGCCAGGACCTCCGTGACCAGCGCGTCGGCGTACCCGGGGCGGGCGGCGTCGTACACCTCGGCCACCGCGCCGAACACCTGGCTCCGCGTCCTGTCGACCCGCTCGGCGGATTCCATCAGCACCCTCCCCGTTCCCGTCCCTGCGCCCGGTCGGCCCGCGTCCGTGCTCGGGTCCGCCCGGCGGCCGGTCACCCTACCCGTCCCGGACGTGCACGAGCCACCGCATTCCGCGCTGCCGCCCGCTCCGCCAGGCCGCGATCCGGCAGTGATCCGGTGGGGCCGCCCGGGGCTCACCCCAGGGTGCGGGCCCGTTCGAGGACCTCGGCCGGGGCCTTGGCGACCGAGCCGCTGTCGAACGGCGGCTGCGGGTCGTACTCGGTGTAGAGCTGGATCGCCTGCGCGGTGACGTCGTCGGTGAGCAGGGCGGCCAGCTGGACGGCCATGTCGATGCCGGAGGACACCCCGGCCGAGGTGATCAACCGGTCGTGCCGGACCACCCGTTCGGGGGTGTAGGTGGCGCCGTACGACTCCAGGTCGGCCGCCGCCGCCCAGTGGGTGGTGGCGGTCAGGCCCTTGAGCAGTCCGGCCGCGCCGAGCACCAGAGCGCCGGTGCAGACCGAGGTGGTGAAGCGGCTGCCGGCGTGCATCCGGCGCACCCAGTCCAGGAAGTCGGGGTCGGCGACCATGGCCTGGAAGCTGCCCCCGCCCGGGATCAGCAGAACGTCGCAGCGCTCCACCTCGGAGTACCGGGTCGGGATGTGCACGGGCAGCGAGCCCAGGACGTCCTGCACCAGGCCGGGTTCGGCGGTGACGAACCGCACGGTGGCGCCGGGGACGTACCCGAGGATCTCGTAGGGGCCGATAGCGTCGAGCGGCTCGAAGTCGTCGAAGAGCGGGATCACGATGTCCATGCGGCGCAGCCTATCCACCGTCAGGCCGCGGCCGGGTCGGTGAGCCGGCGACCGAGGGTGGCGTCGCGCGGTCGGGCGTCGCGTGAGTGGACCGTCCGCGTGATCGTCATCCAGCAACTCGCCGACCACGACACCGATTTACCCGAATCGAGTGAGCCGGCCGCCGACACGCCGAGACACCCCTCCAGCCGCTGACAGGATCGGGGCCGCAGCAACGACCCACCCCTCCGCGGGCCGCCACCGGGCGCCCTGCTCCTCGCGCACGCCCTCGACCGGCCGCCCGCGCTCCTGACCCGGGCGCGGCCACCCGGCCGGTCCGGCCTGCCCGCAACCGCTGATCGAAGGAGACGCCGTGACCCCCCACAGCCCTCGCCACCCCGAACAGCAACCGCCCGCCGACCCCGCCCGGCCCACCGATCCCGCCCGGCCCACCGATCCCGCCCGGCCCACCGATCCCGCCGAGTCGCCCGAGCCGCCCACCGACCCCGTGGCGCCCACCGAGCCCGCCGACCCCGCCCGGCCCACCGATCCCGCCTCGCCCACCGCCCCCTCCCCCGACCCCGCCCAACCGGAGCCGCACAGCGAGGAGTTCCGCGCCCGGATCGCCGGCGACAAGCGCCTGGAGGCGGGATCCGCGCTCTCCAGCACCGCCATGGTGCGCCGGATGCCCCAGCTGGTCCGCCGCGCCCTCGCCCTCGCCTGGGCCGCCGACGCCCGCGCCACCGTCCTGCTGCTGGTCTGCCAGCTCGCGTCCGGCGTGTTCGGCGCGCTCGCCCTCCACCTCACCGCCGGCGCCCTCGACACGCTTCTCGCCCCTGGCCCCGTCCGCCGCCACCTCGTCGACGCCGCACCGTACTTGGGCGTCCTCGCCGGGTCCGCCGCACTGCGTGCCGTCCTCGGCATCGCCGTCACCGCCCTCGCCGGCCGGGTCGCGCCGCGGATCAACCGCGAGGCCGACCTCGCGCTGCTCGCTGCCGGCTGCTCGGCCGAACTGCGGGCCTACGACGAGCCCGCGTTCAATGAGCACTGGGAGTCAGCCGATCGCGGTGCTGCGACCACGCCCGACCTGCTGACCAACGCTCAGGACGTCATCGCGTCCGCCGTCTCGCTGCTTGCCGCCGCCTCGGTGCTCGCCACCCTGCACCCCTGGCTGGTCCCGTTCCTGCTGCTCGGCTCCGTGCCCACCGGCATCGCCGCCGTGCGCACCGCCCGCATCCACTACCTGGCCGCCACGACGACCGGGGAGGAGCGTATCGCCCTGCGGATCTATCGGTGGTATCTGATCGACAAGGGGCGCGCCGACCAGGTCCGCTCCGACCAGGTCACCCCGTTCCTGGTGGGCAAGTACCGGCAGGCCGAGGCCAGGATCGCCGCCGTCACCGACCGCGCCACCCGCGACGCCGCCCGCGTCTCAGTGTGCGCCGCGGTCGGCACCGGCGCCGGTTCCGCGCTGATCTGGGGGACGCTGCTGCTGCTCGTCTCCACCGGGCGCATCGACCTCGCCGCCGCCGGGGCGGCCACCTTCGCGCTGCGGACCGCCGCGTCAGGCGTCCAGGGCGTCGTCGGCAACGGGGCGCGGCTCTACCGCACGGGCCTCTACCTGGACGACTACTTCTCCTTCCTGGACGAGGCGGGCGGCCACCGCATCCGCCGCGGCACGACCGTCCCGCCCGCACCGACGACCATCGAGGCCAGGAACCTGCGCTACGCCTACCCGGGCGAGCAGCAGGAGCCCGCGCTGCGCGGGATCGACCTCACGCTGCACGCCGGCGAGGTCGTCGCGGTGATCGGCCAGAACGGCAGCGGCAAGTCCACGCTGCTGAAGCTCCTGGCGGGGCTGTACCTGCCGCAGCCGGGCGGCGGCACCCTCACCTGGGACGGCGTACCCGCCGAGGAGTTGGACGCCGAGGGGCTGTGGCGGCGGGTGGCGCGCGTCCCGCAGGAGTTCGCCCGCTGGCCCCTCCCGGCGGTCGAGAACATCCACCTCGGCCACCACGACGGCGAGCCGGGCGTCGGCCACCACGACGGCGACCCGGACTCCGCCGTACGGGAGGCGGCCGCGCTCACCGGGTTCGACGAGACCGTGGCCCGGCTGCGCTCCGGCTGGCGCACCCTGCTCGCACAGGGCTGGCTCGGGGGAGCCGAACTGTCCGGCGGGGGCTGGCAGCGCGCGGCCGTCGCCCGCGCCTTCTACCGCACCGGACGGCACCCCGGTCTGCTGATCCTCGACGAGCCGACCTCCGACCTCGACCCCCGCGCCGAGCACCGGATCCTGCACGCCCTGCGCGGTTTCGCGCCCGGCCGGATCACCCTGCTCGTCACCCACAACCTGGCCAACGCGCGGCTCGCGGACCGGATCGTCGTCATGGACCGCGGCAGCATCGTGCAGGCGGGCACCTGGCACGAGCTCGCCGACCGCCCCGACGGCCTGTTCCGCGAGCTCCTCGACCTCCAGCGCGACCGCGCCCTCCCCGCTCCCCGGGCGGCAGCCGAGTAGCGCAGCCGCCCGGACCACGGCCACGGTCACGGCCGCGCACCAGGGCTTCGGATCACGGCCGCGCACCAGGGCTTCGGATCACGGCTGCGCACCACGGCCCCGGACGACGGCCACGAACCACCGACCGCTGCGGCGCCCCGGACACCACCGGGCGCCGCAGTGCCGGGGCGGATCGCTGCATAGTCCACCCCGGTGAAGCTCGGTGTGTTTCCCCGAAGTTGGCCTTCCGGGTGCGGGGCGCCCGGTAGGAATGGGGTGCCTCGGCCCGCGTCGGGCCGGGCGAGGGGTGGCGGTGCGCGGCCGGACGGCCGTGCCCGGGCCCGGCGGGGGAGCCGCCCCTCGGTGGTCGTTCGTGTGATTCCCGATTCCTCGACCTGGGGGCGCTGTGCGTTCGTTGTCCGTGCGCTTGCTGACCGTACGTTCGCTGGCCGTGCGTGTGTTGTCCGTACGTTCGTTGACCAAGACGCTGTCCGTCGCCGTGGCCGCGGCGGCCCTGGCGGCCTCCGTCTCGGAGCCCGCCGCGGGGGCCCACCCCGGGGCGGCGGGTGCCGGGTCGCGGGGCCTGGAGGTCGCGGTTCCGGCGTACGTGCTGCCGGGCGACGCCATGCTGACGGGCCTGCCCGGTACCCGTCCGGCGCCGTCGGTGGTGGTGCTCAATCCCGACAGCGGCTTCGCGCCGTTCGATGCGGCGTGGCAGGCCCAGGCCGATGCCCTGCGCACCGGGGTGACCGCCCACGGCACCCGCACCCGGGTCCTGGGCTATGTGGACACCGACCACGGCGCGCTCCCGCAGTCCGTGGTGCGGTCCAGAGTGGACAACTACCTGAGGACCGCCGACGGCAGACTGCACGTCGACGGCATCTTCTTCGACCGCTCCGGCCGGGACTGCGGCGACGGCAACGCCACCCGCGACTACTACGCGGCGCTGCGCAGCTACGTCCACGAGACGGTCTACGCGGTGTCGCCGCAGGCCCGGGAACTGGTCGTGGACAACCCGGGCACGGCGGTCGCCGACTGCTACCTGGAACCCGGCCACCGCACCGCCGACGTCTTCGTGACCTTCGAGGGCAGCGCGGCCGACTACAGCGGCGGCTGGCTGGGCGGCAACGTGTTCAGCTACACCGCCGGCTACTACTCCGGCGCCACCCTCGACCCCAGCGGCACGGCGTTCTGGCACCTCGTCTACGAGGTCCCGGACGAGGCCGCCATGCGCACCGCCCTCGACGCCGCCTACACCCGCGGCGCCGGCTACGTCTACGCCACGGACGACACCCTCCTCGTCCCCTGGGACGCCGCCCCCGCCTGGGGCTTCGCCACCGAAACCTCCTACGCCGCCACCAAGGGCTGACCCACCCCGCCGGCCCGCCGCTGTCCGCCGCCGCCCCGGCCCGCCCCGGTCGGCGGCGGACCCGCGTCCGGCGTCCGGCATCCGGCCTGCTCTTCGGGCCCGAGTTCGGCCCGTGGGACTCGGACCGCGACTTCCTGGGCCAGTTCCACGGCGAGATCCACCACCAGAACACGAGCGACGGGCTCACCGCCGAAGGTGTTCCGCTGCTGGTGGCGGCGGCCGTCGACGACCGGGTGCCCGCCCGCGAACGGAGCTGCCCAAGGCGGGGGCGCTTGCGGAGGAGCGCCGCGCGGACCCGGCCGTGGCGGGCCTGCTGCGCTTCGCGGCGCTGGTCGGCGGCGGAGCGGACCGTGTGCTCCTTCGACAGGTCGAAGCCCTCACCGCGTCGTACGGCGGGCCACCCACCGCGAGGTGCCCGTCCGCGCCCGCGCCCTGCATCTGCTCGACCAGATGCTGACCGGGGTGAGGAGGACGCTGCTCGCCCGGCGTCCTTGATCGGATGCGGGCGCGAACCCTCTGCACGTGGCGGCGCTCGTCGTGCCCGCTTCTTGGTGCCGGACCGGCAACGGGCGGTGGACGGCAGTGGGCTGTGGACGGCAGCGGGCCGGTGCCGCGCTGCCGTCCTCGGGGGCGGGGTCAGCCGATGGCCGGCCAGGGGATGTCGGTGCGGACCGGGGTGCTGTAGTCGGTTCCGGGGACGTGCCAGCCGTAGAGCCGTCCGACCTGGGCGTGGAACCAATCCGTGTCGGCGAGTTCGGCGACGGTGTCGGTGGTGGCGGCGGACCAGCGCTCGTGGACGGCCGCCTGCACCTTGTCGTCCATCTCCCAGCCGTCGAGGCGGATCCGCTGCTGCTCGTCGAGCTGCAGCGGGACCGCGCCGGTGAGCTGCTGCCAGAGGGCGGCGGCCTGCCGGTCGGTGCCCTGGAAGTCGTCGCCGAGGACGGCGCGCAGCAGGCTGGTGTAGAGGGCGATCGACGGGATGGCGGTCGAGGCCTGGGTGACGGCGGCCCCGGCGACCACGGTGTGGGCCTGCCCGCCGAGCGGGGCCAGGTCCTGCTGGAGGCGGCGCGCGGTGTCCTCCAGGTGCTGCTTGGCGGCGCCGATCGTGCCGGCCCGGTAGATCGGTGCGGTCAGCTCGGAGCCCACGTAGGAGAGCGCCACGGTGTGGAAGCCGGGGCCGATCAGGCCGCGCTCGGTCAGGGCGTCGATCCACAGCTTCCAGTCGGCGCCGCCCATGACCTGCACGGTCGCGTCGCGTTCCGCGTCGGGGGCGGGGTCGAGTTCCAGGGAGCCGACGAGCGGGCTGTCGCCGTCGAACTGCAGGGTCTTGGCCCGGTAGGCGGATCCCAGGGGCTTGATCACCGAGTGGTGGACCTCGCCGGTGGCGGGGTCGGTGCGGCGGGGCGCGGCGACGCTGTAGACCAGGTAGTCGACCTTGCCGTACCGCTCCGCGAGGAGGTCGAGGGCCTGCTCCTTGGCGGCGGTGGAGAAGGCGTCGGCGTTGAGGAAGGCGAAGTCGCTGTCCGGCCCGGCGAGTTCCGCGGTGCGGGCGGTCCGGTACCAGCCGGCGGAGGCGGTGCGGCGCTCGGTGCCGGGGGCCTCGAAGGCGATGCCGAGTCCGCGCATGCGGTGGGTGCGCAGTGCGGCGACGGTGGCGGCGAGGCCGTAGCCGGCGCTGGAGCCGATGATCAGCGCGACGGGCGCCTCGGCGTCGGCGGTGCCGACGGTCTCGGCGGCGCCCTGCCACAGCTCGTCGACGACGGCGGCGCAGCCCCCGGGGTGGGAGTTGACGTAGAGGAAGCCGCGGTTGCCGGGCTTGATCTCGCGGAGGGTCATCGCTGTCCTTCGTGCTGGGGTTCCTCGCCCCGCCGGTCCCGCGCCGCACGGCGGCTGCGTCGGGAGCGGCAGCGCCACGGGCCCGCTGCGGGCCTGCCGGAGCTCCATCCTGTCCGGTCGATCCGGACGGGGAGGTGGCGGCAGCTGCCAGCGTCGGCGGAAGAATCTTGTCGGGGTCGTACGTGTGCACGCGTACCTTCGCGCGCCGGCTCCGCGCGACGGGGCCGCAGCCGACCCGCGGCGGACCCGCGGCGGCCCCGTGGTACGGCCGTGCGCCGCGGGGCCGAAATGCCGTTGCGGAGGGTGCCCGTCCGGATGGCATGATCACGCAATGGACCACATCATCAGGGGCGTACGCAGCGAGGACTGGACGAGGATGAGGGAGCTGCGGCTGGACGCGCTGCGCGACCCGGCCGCGCCCATCGCCTTCCTGGAGACGTACGAGGACGCCGCCGCCAGACCCGACTCCTTCTGGCAGGACCGTGCGGTCGGGGCCGCGGAGGGTGTGTCCGCGCGCCAGTTCGTGGCGGAGGCCGCCGACGGGCGCTGGCTCGGTTCGGTGTCCGCCCTGGTGGAGCGGCCCGGTGGGGGAGGGGTGCTGGAGGGGGACGTGGTGACGGTGCCGCAGACCCATGTCGTCGGCGTCTTCGTCCGGCCCGAGGCGCGCGGCACCGGTATCGCGGAGGAGTTGTTCCGGGCGGCGCTGGACTGGTCGTGGTCGCTCGCCGAACCCAGGATCGAGCGGGTGCGGCTGTTCGTCCACGAGGACAACGCCCGGGCCGAGGCGTTCTACGGGAAGGTCGGCTTCGTCCGCTCGGGTGTCGAACTCCCGGTGCCCGGCGCCGGGTCGAGCAGGGAGATCGAGCTGGCGGTGCACCGGGACTGACCGCCGCGCCGATGGGGGGCGCCGTCCCGCGGGGGGTGCGAACCGCGGGACGGCGCCGGGAGGGTGCGGATACCGGGCGAGGGGCGCGGGGTGGGCTCAGGCGGCGGGCTGCTCGCGGTCGGCCGTGAGCGGGACCACCTGGACGTTGAAGGTGTGGGACCCGAGGCCGTTCGCGATGCCGATGAACAGCAGGGCGAAGTGCTCCTGGCCGCGGGCGCTGGTGATGCCGCCGATGTCCAGTTGGGACGATGCGGGCCAGCCGAGGTCGGTGAGCAGTCGGCCGGTGGCGCGCTTGGCCTCGGCGTCGTCGCCGGAGAGGAAGACGGTGCTCGGCCCGGCGAGCGCGCCCGGGTCGCTCATCGCGGTGCTGTCCATGGTGCAGAGGGTCTTGACGACGGGGGTGTCGGGGAACGCCTCCTGGATGTGCTCGGCCAGGCTGCTGTTGGGGTGGGAGAGTTCGGTGAAGTCGTCGGTGAGGCCGACGCCGACGTCGACCAGCAGCTTGCCGGCCAGCGCGGGTGCCCCGATGGAGCGGAGCAGGTCGACGGACACGTTCCCCGGGGTGGCGTTGACCAGTACCTCCGAGCGTGCCGCCGTCTCGTCCAGGCCCGCCACGGGGAAGCCGAGTCCGCCGCGTTCCTCGGGGTGGCGGGAGCCGAGGAGTACGTCGTGTCCTGCCGTGTGCCAGCCGCGGGCCAGTGCCCGGGCGACGTTTCCGGTGCCGAGAATTCCGATTCGCATGGGTGTGACGCTAACGGCCCGTCAGCAGGAGGCGGATCGGGCTGTGGTCCCGGTGGCCCGGTACCCGGGTCGTAGTCCTCCGGCCGTCGGTCTCCCCGTCGGACTGCACGTCGGACTGCCCGTCGCCCGGGACGATCGCCCGGGCGATCCCGGGTCGACCGGCCGCCCCCAGGGGCCGGGTCAGCCGCTCGCGCCGCTCCCCGCGCCCAGCCAGGCGCCGATGCGCGGCAGGGCATCGGGGCCGTTCCAAGACCTACGCCCAGCTGCCGCCCGACCCGCAGCGCACCGTCGCCGACCTCCTCGCCATCGCGGCCCGTACCCCGTGGGGCTGGCCCGCCTGGGACCCGACCGACCCCGAGGGCGAGGACCTGCGCTGCGCCTCGGTCGGCCGCCTCGCCCTGGTCTACCTGGTCGACCGCGCGGCGGGACGGCTGTACGTCGTCCACCTGGTCCACCTCGGTTGACACCCGGGTGGAGCAGTCGTAGCGATCGGCCGGCCGCGGGACAGGTGGCCGCGGGACAGGTGGCCGGGGGTGGCGTGCGCACGGGGGATTCGGGGCCCCGGCGCTCCGGATCGGCAGGCCGTGGACCGGGTCGAGCTGCGAGGATGCGAGAAGGGCTGCCGACGGAGCGGCCGGCGTCAGGAGGATGCGATGGAGCAGGAGCGCGGGAACGGGCAGTCCCGGGCGCACGGCACCAGGCTGCTGCTGGTGGCCCGGGAGAAGCCGCTGGAGCTCGTCTTCGAACCCTGGGCGAACGAGTTCGTCGTACCGGCCGGGGAGAGCGTCCTCGTCGAGTTCGGCGCCGATGACTGGCCGGTCGAGGCCGTGCACGGGGCCGACGGGATCACCTTCTACAGCGGCGGCCTGCACCCCGATGTGTTCAGTCGCGACGGTGACCCCCTGCTGGTGCTCAGCGACGTGATGCCGGTACCGGTGTGGCCCGAGACGGGCGTCGTCCCCCCGGTCGAGCCCCGCCGGACCGTCCCGTCGGCCCCGACGGCCTGACCGGTCGCACCCCTGGCACGGCGCCCTCGTGGGCTGCGGCGCCTGGGACCGAGGTGACCGTCCTCCGGGTGGTCCGCGGGCGGGTGAGCGCACACATCGAGGCGCTCCTGTCGCCCTGCATCCCGGTCCTGGATGACCCCTACCCGGGTAGGTCGTCCGCCGGTCCGTCAACTCCGTCCGACCGTCGCCGAGTAGCACCCGGAGGGTCTGTGCGCGAGCATGTGTTTATCGCATACACTTCCGTTTATGACATATACATCGGCTGTCGACGACCGTGCGCTGCGGCGGTTCACCGGGCTCGCCGGATCGGCGTTCACGGCCCTGCAGATCATCGAGGTGCCGCTCTACTTCCTCCACGACGGGGCGCCGCCCGACTCCAACGTGCTGAGCCGCATCCTGCTCAGCCTCGTCGTCCTGGTCCTGCTGCTGGCCTTCTCCACCGGGTTGCGCGAGCTGGTCCGCCGGGCCGACCCGGGCCGCGGCTGGATCGCGGACCTCGCCCACGGCGCGGCGCTGGTCTACGTCGCGGTCACCTTCGTCGCCCACTCCCTGCAGGCCGGGGAGGTCATCGAGGCCGCCGCGCCGGTCGACCCGACCATCACCGCCGAAGGCTCCTACCTGCTGTACGGCTCGATCGGGCGGATCCTCACCGCGGTCTTCCTCGCGGCCGCCGGGTACGCCGCCGTGGCGTCCGGACTGCTGCCCCGCTGGGCCGCCGGCTCGGCCTATGCCGTCGCCGTGGTCAACCTCGCCTTCGTCCCGTCCCTGTACTTCGGCAACGACACCGGGCAGTTCTTCAGCGCC
Source organism: Kitasatospora sp. NPDC054939 (assembly GCF_053610105.1). Classification (NCBI taxonomy): domain Bacteria; kingdom Bacillati; phylum Actinomycetota; class Actinomycetes; order Kitasatosporales; family Streptomycetaceae; genus Kitasatospora; species Kitasatospora sp. NPDC054939. Next base: position 15,634 of record NZ_JBSGXP010000129.1, read on the forward strand.
AACGGCTGGGGCACCACGGCGACCATCGCCAGCCTCTACGCCTACTGGATCCTCGCCGTCGCCGCAGTCCTGCTCCGCAGGCGCAGGCCCCGCCGCTCGGCCGGACCCCGCCGCTGAGCCGCGCCACCCAGCCGGACCGCTGAGCCGCACCGCTGAGCCCCGCCACTAGACTGGGCCCGAGAGCGGCTCGGAAGAGATCGGCGGGGACGACGTGTCAGCGGACAAGAGTACGGCCGACACCTTTCGGCTCCTCTGGGAGGCCAAGGAGAGCCCCCGGGCCTCGCTGAGCGTCGGGCGGATCGTCGACACCGCCATCACCGTCGCCGACCGGGACGGCCTGGGCGCCGTCTCGATGCAGCGGGTGGCCGGTGAACTCGGCTGCACCGCGATGGCCCTGTACCGGCACGTCGCCGGGAAGGAACAGCTGGTGGCCCTGATGGCCGACAAGGCCCAGGGCCGCCCGCCCGCCGAGGCGGGCGCCGACTGGCGGACCGAGATCCTGCACTGGGCGGACGCCGCCTGGGACGGCTACCTCGCCCATCCCTGGATGCTGCGGGTGGCGACCACCGGCGCCCCCGCCGGGCCCAACGAACTGGCCTGGTTCGAGGCCCTGTTGCGTCCACTGGCCACCTCGGGGCTGGCCACGGAGGGCCTGGTGGCGACCGCGATGTTCATCTCCAGTGCGGTCCGCGACCTGGCCCGGATCTCCACCGAGATCGTGCCCGCCGGCTCCGAGTACGGGGAACTCCTGACCCGGGTCGTCCGGCCCGACCGGTTCCCGGTGCTCGCGTCCCTCCTGGAGGCGGACGGGGTGCAGGACGACGGCGACGTCAGGCCCGCCCTGGAACTCGGTCTCGGACTCCTCCTCGACGGGCTCGAAGGCCGGACGGCGCAGGGGCGCTGACGGGGCGGAGTGCCGCTGCCGCGCCTGTGCCAGGATGGCCGGGTGAGCATCGTCGTCCGCTACATCCGCCTGAAGCAGGCCGAGTCGGTGCGCGCCGCCGAGGACCCGCAGTGGCTCCGCGCCTTCGTCGACGAGGCCGAGGAGCGTGAGTCGGAGCGTCTCCTCGCCCCGGGCGACCGGCGCTGCCACGACACCGGCAAGGCGTGGGACGCGCTGCGCTTCCTGTTGGAGCGGCGCTCGTTCCCGGTCGACCTCGTCCACGGCGAGGGCGAACTGCCGGGCGCGGGCGACTGGGGCTACGGCCCGCCGAGGTACCTCGCCGCGGACCGGGTGGCGCTGGCCGCCGCCGAACTGGAGGCCGTCCCGTTCCCCGCCCTCGTCGGAGGGCTCGTCCCCGCGGACCTCGCCGAAGCCGGCGTCTACCCGGCCGGCCTGTGGAAGGACCCCCACGCCTGGGAGTTCGTCTCCGCCCACCACGCCGACCTGACCCGCTTCCTCCGCGTCACCGCCCGCTACCGCCAGGGCCTGCTGGTCCGGGCCGTGTAGGCCCCGGGCCGCCGGGCCCCCGCACCCCGGGCCCCCACATCCCCACACCCCCGGACCCCCGGGCGCTCAGCCGCGGCCCGCCACGGTGTCGGCGAGGCGGGCGAGGGGGGAGGTGCCGGGGCGGCCGGCGGTCTCCTGGCGGTCGGCCGCGTGGTAGGCGGCGTAGAGGGCGTGGACGCCGAGCCAGCGCAGCGGTTCGGGCTCCCAACGGCGGACGGTGTGGCCGACCCAGGGGAGCCGGGTCAGTTCGGTGTCGTGGCCGAGGACCAGGTCGCGCAGGGTGCGTCCGGCCAGGTTGCTGGTGGTGACGCCGCTGCCGACGTAGCCGCCCGCCCAGCCGAGCCCGGTGCGGCGGTCGAGGTCGACGGTGGCGCACCAGTCACGCGGCACGCCGAGGACCCCGGCCCAGGCGTGGTCGATCCGGGCACCGGCCGCGCCGGGGAAGAACGCGTCGAGGATCGCCCGGAGTTGGCGGACGGTGGCCGGCTGGGTGGTGCCGTCGGAGTCGGTGCGCGAGCCGAAGCGGTACGGCACGCCGCGCCCGCCGAGCGCGATCCGGTCGTCGGCGGTGCGCTGCGCGTACATGTAGGCGTGCGCGAAGTCGCCGAGCACCTCCCGGCCCTGCCAGCCGCACTGCTCCCAGAAGGACGGCGGCAGCGGTTCGGTGGCGATCATCGCGGAGTTCATCGGCAGCCAGGTGCGCCGTTCGCCGCCGAGCCCGGCGGTGAACCCCTCGGTGGCGCGCAGCACGTGGTCGGCGGTGACGGTGCCGTGCGCCGTGACGGCGCGGGCGCGGCGGCCGGCTCCGGCGGGGCGGACGGCGGTGACCGGGCTCCCCTCGTGGATGCGCACGCCGAGGTCGGCGACGACCCGGGCCAGTCCGCGGGCCAGTTTCGCGGGCTGGATCCGGGCGCCGTACGGGGTCCAGGTGCCGCCGAGGGTGCCGGAGATCCGGATCCGGTCGTCGGTCTCGCGGGCGGTCAGCCGGTGGATGCGGTCGGGGCCGTAGGCGGCCTCGGCGGCGGCGAAGTCGTCCAGGCGGGCGAGTTGGGCGGGGGTGCGGGCGACTTCGAGGACACCGCCGCGGACGATGCCGGCCTCGATGCCCTCGGCCTCGGCGGTGTCGGCGACCTCGCCGACGGCCCGGTCCATGACCCGCTGCATCGCGGCGGCCGGGCCGGCGCCGTACCGGCGGGCGAAGGCGGAGCGTCCGGCGAAGCCGTTGTACAGCCAGCCGCCGTTGCGCCCGGAGGCGCCGTAGCCGCAGAACCGGGCCTCCAGCAGGGTGATCCGCAGTCCGGGGTCCGCCTTCTTGAGGTGGTACGCCGTCCAGAGCCCGGTGTAGCCGCCGCCGACGATGCAGACGTCGGCGTCGGCGTCGCCCGCGAGGGCCGGCCGTGCTGCGGGCAGCCCGCTCTCCGCGTACCAGAACGACACTCCGCCGTTGACGGCCGGGGTGTCCTCGCCGTTGCGCGTCACCGGTACCTGCTCTCGCTCGTCGATCTTCGCGGTCCTCCCGGACGCTACGCCCGCCGTCCGGCCCGGGCCACCGTCACGCTGGCAGGATCGGCGCGGCCGTCCCTGCACTCTGTCAGGCAGGGGCAGGGGCAGGGGCGGGAGCAGGGGCGGGGCACCCGGGCGCACCGGCGGCGGCCACCGGAGAGTGGCCGCCGACCGGTCGAGCCGGTGTCAGGCCGCCGGGGCGGCCGGGGCGATGCCGACGGCGGGCAGGGTGGCGCTCACGGTCAGCGCGGTGCTCGTGGGCAGCGAGGGGCTCACGGGCAGGACGGGCGCCGTGGCTACCGCAGGCCTCGCGGGCACGGCCGGGCGGGCGGCCACCGCGGGCGTCGTCGGCACAAGCACGGCCGGGGCCGCGGCCACCTCGGGGGCGGTGAACGCCTCCTGGTAGGCGGGGCCGGCGATCGGGTACCGGGCGAGGAAGGCCTCGGGCAGGTCGAAGGCGTCGACGAGGGTGAGGCCGTGCTCGGCGAGCCGGGCGATGGCCTGTTCCCGCAGGTCGGGCAGGTCCCGCAGCTGCTCGGGGGTCAGCGCGCCCGCGGTCAGCAGCAGGACGGCGTGGCCTTCCAGGCGGCGCAGGGTGAAGAGCAGGTGCAGGTCGAGCAGCAGGCTGCGGGCGGTCGGGTCCTGTGCGGAGTGGGCCCAGGCGAGGAGGGCCGTGGCGGCGGTGGTTTCGGCGCGGGCGGTCGCGGCGGCGAGGGCGTCGGGGGCCGCGGAGTTCCACCGCCGCTGGCTGTCCCCGGCGGGGGCTGCGCGCAGGCGGGTCCGGGCGGCGGCGAGGGCCAGCTGGTGGGCGGAGTGCAGCAGCGCCTGGCGGGTGGCGGGGGAGCCGAGGGGGCCGTCGAGGTCGGTGGGGCGGGCCTCGGGCTCGGCCTGGAGCAGCAGTTCGGCGCCGGTCTTGGCCCAGAGCGCGACGTTGTCGCCCTCGGCGGTGATCGAGCCCTCGACGTCGGCGGCCAGGGTGACGAGCCCGTTGACCGGCAGCAGCCCCTGCGCCCCGCAGCGTTCGCGGCATTCGGCGATGACCTCGCGGGCCCGCCAGGTGGTCCAGCCCTTGGCGAGGGCGACCTGGAGTTCGGCGGCGGCCACCGCGTCCGGGTCGGTGGTGTCGTGGCCGACCCACTGGGCGAGTGCCGTCCGGTGCAGGGCGGTCATGGCGTAGGTGGTGGCGAGGGCGTCCAGCAGCGGGCCGTGGTGGGTGCGGTGGGACCAGACGGGCACCTGGCGGTCGGCGCGGGAGCCGGTGACGTGGCGGTGGTGCGCGTAGCGGACGGCGGTGGCGAGGGCGGTGCGGGCGTTGCCGACCGCGACGGCGCTCATGCACAGCTTGCCGGTGGTGACGCGGCCGATGGCGGTGAGGAACCGCTTCCGTTTGCTGCCGAGCGCACTGGTCACGGTGCCGTCGTCGGCGAGGTGCCCGTGCCGGCCGGTGAGCATGGCCTCGTGCGGCAGGACGACGTGGTCGAAGGAGGTCAGGCAGTGGTCCACCGGGGTGCCCGGCCGTAGCGGCAGCGGGTGGACCCCGATCCCGGGCAGGGTGCCGCGGGCGTCGGTGAGCGGGACGAGGAAGAGGAAGATGCCCTGGTCGCGTCCGTCGACGAGGAGCCGGGCGGCGACCACGGCGGACTTCGGGCCGCCGGCCGGGCCGGTGTTCGGCATGAACTTCCGGGCGCCGGGGTTCGGTGTGTGCAGGGTGAAGGTGCGGTCGGTGCGGTCGTAGACGGCGACGGTCTCCAGGGCCTGGGCGTCGTTGCCGTGGGCGAGTTCGGTGCAGAGGAAGGTGCCGATCCGCTCCATCCGCAGGTAGTCGTCGAGCGGGAGCCTGCCGGGTGCGTCCTGGTCGAGGAGGCTGCCGAGGAAGAGGTTGTAGTGGACGCCCGCGGCGAGCGTCATGGCTCCGTCGACCGGGGTGAGCCACTCGTGGAGCGCGGCGAGCTGCCGTGGGTCGGTGACCACCGCGACCGGGTCGACGGACGCGTTGACCCGGCGCAGCCGCTCGTACGACGAGGCGATCCGCTGCTCGACGGTGCCCTCGGCCGGTCGGTGCAGCAGGGGGTCGGCTGCCCTGGCCCGCCAATTTCGGTGGACGGTCCCGTGGTCGGAGCCATAGAGCAGACGGGTGAGTTCGGCCGTGATGGCCGGCCGGCAGGGGGAGGCCTGCGGCCGGACAGGGGAGACACGGCGGTACGGATCGGATGTCATGCCTTGGTTCATTGGCACATGTCGGCCGAAATAACGCTCATGTGATCAACGTCACTGATTGGGTAGCGGATTCCGGGAACCCGGACGCGGTCGACCCGGTGGCGCCGCGCCCCGGTCGGACGGCCCCGAGCTGCGGGTCTTCGACGCGAACCGCGGGTGCCCCGCCCGCGTCCCAGTGGACGCGGGCTCCCGGTGGTCCGTGGACGTACGGCAGCGGCCCGGTCGGGGGACGGAGTCGGTGGGCCGCCGCGCACGGTCCGCACCGCCGCCGCCCACCCACTCGATCGAGCGGAAGGACCCCCCTTGCCCAGCACCCCACCCGGCACCGCGGTCGTACTGCGATCCGCAGCCGTTCCCGGCCGCGTCCTCGCCGCGCTGGCCGCCCTCGCCGCGGCGCTCGTCGCCGCGTTCGTCGAAGCGCCCCGCACCCTCGCGTCGACCGGGTCGAGCGCCTTCGCCGACCGCAGCGACCTCGCCGACGCCGTCCGGCGGTCGTTCGTCGCCCACTGGAGCAGCGGCGGCCGGGAGCTGTCCCCGGACCTCGCGAACGTCGTCGACTACTGGAGCCGCTACCACGTGGCCAAGGCCGTGATCGCCGCGGTCCTGCTGGTGGTGCTGGCCGTGCTCGCCCGCGTGCTGTGGCGGGGGTTCCTGGGGGCCGGGGGCCGCGGGGCGGGCGGCAGGGCCGCCCTCGCCTCGGCCGCCGTCCTCGTCACGGGGCTCGCGCTGTTCGCCCTGGTGGTGGTGATGGCCAACGTCCAGGGCGCGGTGGCGCCGTACGCCTCGCTGCTGCCGATTCTGGCGGTGGGTGCGGCCGACGGGGAGCTCGCCGGCACGCTCGACCAGGTCCGGCAGCGGCTGGCCGAGTCGCAGAGCGGCGGCGGGGCCCCGGACGCGCTCGCCGTGATGGTCGGTGACTTCGCGCGGTACCACGTGGCGATGGCCGTGATCGCCGCGGTCGTGGCGCTCGCCCTCGGTGCGGCGAGCGCGGTGGCGTGGCGCAGGTTCGCGCGGACCGGCAGGCAGGACCGGCGGGCGAGGCGCCTGCTGGCCTCGGCCGGTGCGGTGTCGGCCCTGCTGGCGGCGGCCGTCGCCGTCGTCGCCGTGGCCAACACGACCACCGCGGCGGACTCCGCCCCAGCGCTCCTGGCCTTCTTCGAGGGCGGTTGGTGACGCGCCGCCGGGTGTGACGGGCCACTCGGCCCGGTCCGGCAAGATCGGCCGGACCGGGCCCAGGCAGTCCGACCGGAACGCGCCGGGCCCCGGCGGGAGGTGTCCCGCCGGGGCCCGGTGTGCGGTCGGCCGCGCGGGCCGGCCGGTGCGTCAGCCCTGACGCGCCTCTGCGGTCGCCTTGACCCGGGCGCGGACCAGGAACCAGCCGCCGACCAGCGCGGCCGCGATCAGCGGGAGGCAGGCGACGGTGGTGCGGCCGACGCCGCCGTCCATCCACATGAGGACCACCACGGAGGCCAGGAAGCCCAGGGTGACGATCTGCGTGTACGGGGCCCAGGGCAGCTGGTAGCCGGGTCGGGTGAGCCGGCCGTCCTTGGCGTTGCGCCAGAACAGCAGCGAGCAGATCATGATCATGGCCCAGGTGCCGAGGATCCCGATCGAGGCGAAGTTGATGACCAGCTCGAAGGCCTCGCCCGGCATGACGTAGTTGAGGACCACGCCGAGCACGCCGAACGCCGCGGTCAGCAGGATGCCGCCGTACGGGACGCCGCCCTTGTTCATCACGCCGGTGAACTTCGGCGCCGAGCCGGACATCGACATCGAGCGCAGGATGCGGCCGGTGGAGTACAGGCCGGAGTTCAGGCTGGAGAGCGCGGCGGTGAGGACGACCAGGTTCATCACGCCGGCCGCACCGGGGACGCCCAGCTTGTCGAAGACGGTGACGAACGGGCTCTGGCCCTTGGTGTACGCGGTGTACGGGAGCAGCAGGGCCAGCAGCACGACCGAGCCGACGTAGAACAGGCCGACGCGCCACATGATCGAGTTGATCGCCTTGGGCATGATCTTCTCGGGGTGCTCGGTCTCACCGGCGGCGACGCCGCACAGCTCGACGGAGGCGTAGGCGAAGACGACGCCCTGGACGAGCAGCAGCATCGGCATCACGCCGCTGGGGAAGATGCCGCCGTTGTCGGTGATGGTGGACAGACCGGGGGTGTGGCCGCCGACCTCGTGCTGGGTGACCACCAGGTAGATGCCGACCAGCATGAAGGCGACCAGCGCCGCGACCTTGATGATCGCGAACCAGAACTCCATCTCGCCGAAGTACTTCACCGAGATCAGGTTGGCCGTGAGGACGACCGCGAGGGCGATCAGCGCGAGGATCCACTGCGGGACGCTGCTGAACATCGCCCAGAAGTGCGCGTACGTGGCGGCGGCCGTGATGTCGGCGATGGCCGTGGTCGCCCAGTTGAGGAAGTACAGCCAGCCTGCCGTGTAGGCGCCCTTCTCGCCCATGAACTCGCGGGCGTAGGAGACGAAGGCGCCGGAGGACGGCCGGTACAGCACCAGCTCGCCGAGCGCGCGCACCACGAAGAAGGCGAAGACACCGCAGACCGCGTACGCGATGAAGAGGGAGGGGCCCGCGTTGGCCATGCGGCCACCGGCACCCAGGAAGAGCCCGGTGCCGATCGCGCCGCCGATGGCGATCATGTTGACGTGGCGGGACTTCAGGTCCTTGCGGTACCCGGCGTCACCGGCGTCGACGTGCGGGGACGGGGTTGCCGTCGCCCCGGTGGCGAGCGGGTCGGCCGCAGTCAGCGTGCGGTCACTCATGGAGTTGTTTCGCCTTCGTGAGGGGAGGGGTGTCCTGCTTCGCCCGGCACGTCGGTGAGATGGGTGGTCACAGCGGCGCGGGCCTGACGGGACATCCTGGCGGCAGGTCGGGCGGCTTGGCAGTGGCCAATGTCACGTTCGGGGTGGATTTGCGCGAGATTTGAGCTTTCTCGCCCGATTCCTGTCGGGGCGGCCCCCGGAGTGTGGAGGAGGGGTGCGGATTCGGTCGCGGTCGGCCCCTGTGGCAAGCTCGTCCGGCACTGATCGCACTCCGGGGGACTCCCATCACCATGCACCGCACCACCGCGCTAGCCGCCGCCGCGGCAGCCATCGCACTCACCGCCCTGACCGGCTGCAACGGCGACGGTGCCGGCTCGGCCGCGTCCACCGCGTCCCCGAGCCCGGTGGCCTCCACCGCCGGCCCCTCGGTTACCGCGACCGCGACCACGACCGCCGAGCCCACCGCGACCACGGCGAGCAGCCCGACCGCGACCGCCGTGCCCGGCGCCTTCGACCCCGCCGAGGCCCTGGCCGCCGAGCGGGCCCCGTACTCCGCCCTGATGACCGCCATCACCGAGGTCGCCGACACCGAGACGCTCACCATGACGGGCCGGATCAACCTCGGCGGAGCCTTCACCGGCCGGATCGAGCTGCGCACCGGCGACGCGATTCCGGAGGGGCAGCGCATCCACATGGAGTCGGTGATGACCGAGACCTCCCTCTACAGCCGCGACCTGTCGAAGCCCGGCAGCTCCTGGATCAAGGTGCCCAAGTCCGCCGACAACGACCAGGCCGACTACGCCAAGTACGCCAAGCTGCTCCTCGCCACCGGGCCCGCGGCCCGCAAGGGCATGGAGGACGTCGACGGGACCCCCGCCTACCACCTGGCCGCCCGGGTCGAGCTGGATCAGATCGCCGGCATCGACCCGCGCACCCACCGCTCGATGCAGGGCAAGGGCGTCACCGTCTTCGACTGCGAGCAGTGGATCGACAGCCAGGGCCGCACGCTCCGCTTCGAACAGCGGATGACCATGCGCGGCGTGCAGGGCGAGAACACGGTCACCTTCACCGAGTTCGGCAAGCCCGTGCCCGTCACCGCGCCCGCGAAGGGCTGAGCCGGCGGCGCAGGTCCGCCCTCCCCCGGACGCAGCAGGGCCGTCCCCCGACATGGCAGTGCCGCGGCCGGCGACGGGGGGGCCGGGCCCCGGACCGGGGCCTGCCGCCGGGGCACCCCGGGGTGTACGCCGGCCCCGTGCCCCCCGTGTAGCGGCGGGCGCCCCGGCCCCGCCCCGGGGTT
>NZ_JBSGXP010000130.1:0-24803 GCF_053610105.1 Kitasatospora sp. NPDC054939
GTCCCGCTGTCGGCGGGACCGGGCCGGTGCCTGCGGGCGCCCGCGGTCCTGCGGGCGCCGCGCGGGGTCAGAGGGTGGAGCGGACCCAGCCGTCGACCACCGCGGTGAGGTCCTGGTCGGCCGCCGAGTGGTCCACCACGTGGGTGCGGATCACGTCGCTGCCGCTGCTGAGGAAGCCGCCGCGCTTGTCGGTCTCCAGCACGACCTCGATCCGGTTCGGCGTGGTGATGAAGGTGACCTCCACCGAGTTCGCCCGCTGCGCGTACTGCGGCGCCGCCGAGAACTCGATCTCCTGGTAGAAGGGCAGCGTCTGGCCGGTGCCGCGGATGTGGCCGGCCTCCAGGTCCGCGGCGCGGAAGTGGAAGCCCAGCTGCAGGAAGGCGTCCAGGATGCGGCGCTGCGCGGGCAGCGGCTCGACCTCCAGCGGGTCGGAGTCGCCCTTGTCGAGCGCGCCCGCGATGTCGACCTCGGTGCGCACGCCGAGCTGCATGCCGTGCAGGCGCTGGCCGGCGATGGTGGTGACCGGGGTCTCCCACGGCACCTGGACGGAGAACGGGATGGAGCGCTTCTCGCCCTCCGCGAGCTTCAGCGGCGAGGTGACCGAGAACTTCGCGAAGGGGTAGAGGCCGGTGCTCTCGCCCTCCTCGTGCTCGATCTCGACCTTGGCGACCAGGGTCAGGGTGATGCCCCGGATGTCGGCCTCGACGTTGCCGCCGGTCAGCTCGACCGTCCCCTGCAGGGCGCCGCCGGGGTACACGACGGGGGTGGAAAGAACGGTGTCGACGCCGGGGCCGCCGACGCCCAGGGCGCCGAGGAGCTTCTTGAACACCATGCGGGTGCTCTCCTTCGGAGGAAGTAGGACCGTGCGAGGGCCGGTCCCCCGGCCCGCTGCCCACCCTAGGGCCTGGCGGTGGGCCGACACGGCGACGCGGGGGTTGTAGGACAACCGGACAACAAGTTGTAGGATGACCGGGCAAGGGTCGGTGGTAACGCCGCACCCGTACCCGCCGTACCCCGCCGTACCGCCGTGTCCCGGGAGGAGACCGCCATGACCGCAGGCAGCAACGACACCCTGCAGGCCGCCGGCCGGCGCTCCCTGGTCGACACGGCCATCGACCAGCTGCGCGAGCAGCTCGCCGCCGGCACCTGGGCGGTCGGCGACCGCATCCCCACCGAGCACGAGCTGGCCGAGCGGCTGCAGGTCGGCCGGAACACCGTCCGGGAGGCGATCCGGGTCCTGGTGCACGCCGGCATGCTGGTCTCCCGGCAGGGCGAGGGCACCTTCGTCCGCAGCACCAGCGACCCGGCCGCCGTCCTGCGCGGCGTCCAGCGCTCCGGCGTGCGCGACGTCCTGGAGGTCCGCGCCGCACTGGAGGCCGAGGGCGCCCGGCTGGCCGCCCTGCGGCACACCCCCGAGGACATCGCGCGGATGCGCGCCGCCCTGGCCCGCGAGGCCGAGGTGCTCGCGGCGCACCCCGAGCGGGCCGGCCGCGAGGCGACCGTCGAGCACGACCTGGAGTTCCACACCGCCGTCGTCGAGGCCGCGCACAACCCGGCGCTGGCCGAGGTGTACCGCTACTTCGGCGCCTCGGTGCGCGAGTCGATGCGGACGGCCTTCGGCGACCACGACATGCCCGAGGTGGTCGTCGCCACCCACGCGGCGCTGGTGGACGCGATCGAGAGCGGTGACCCGGACCGCGCCGAGGCGGCGTGTCGCGCGCTGCTCGCCGAGCCGACCGCGGCCGTCGAGCAGCTCCTCGCGGCCGTCGCGGCCCGGAAGTGAGCGGACGCCGCTCCCTCCGCGTCCGCACTCCCCCGTTCCCATGAAAGAGCAGCACGTCCCCATGGCAGTCACCCGTGCCGTCCAGCCGGTGGTCGGCTCCGCGCTCCCCGTCCGCACCCGGCTCGCCCACCCCGCCCTGCTGCTGACCGGCATCCTGCTGGTCGCCTTCAACATGCGCGCCTGTCTGGCCGCGGTCTCGCCGATGATCGCCGAGATCCAGCACACCTTCGGGCTCTCGGCGACCGCGAGCGGTCTGATCACCACCGTGCCGGTGCTGTTCCAGGGCGTCGGCGCGCCGCTCACCCCCCGGCTGACCCGGCGCTTCGGCACCGAGCGGGTGGTGCTCGGCGCGGTGCTGGTGCTCGGCGCGGGCGTGCTGCTGCGAGTGCTGCCCTCGGTGGCGGCGCTGTACGCGGGGTGCGTGGTGATCGGCGTGGCGATCGCCGTCCTGAACGTCTCGATGCCCGGGCTGGTCAAGCGGGAGTTCCCGGCGAAGGCCGCCACCATGACCGGCGTCTACTCGACCACCATGCTGGTCGGCGCCACCCTGGCGGCCGGGCTGTCGGTGCCGCTGGAGCACGCCCTCGGCGGCGGCTGGCAGGCCTCGCTCGGCGCCTGGTCGCTGCTGGCCCTGGTCGCGGCGGTCGCCTGGCTGCCGCAGGTGCTGCGGGCCCGGCTGCAGCCCGGACCGGCCGCACCGACCGCCGCCGGGCGGCCGGCCGCCCCCGCGGGCACGCCGATCGCGGGCCTCTGGCGCTCCCCGCTGGCCTGGCAGATCAGCCTGTTCATGGGCATCTCGTCGCTGCTGGTCTACATCCTGGTCGCCTGGATGCCGACCGTCCTGGCCGAGCACGGCATGGACCGGGGCCGGGCCGGACTCGTCTTCGCCTTCTCCAACCTGGTGCAGGTGGCCGGCGCCTTCCTGGTGCCGCTGGTGGCCGGCCGGATGACCAGCCAGCGGGCGCTGGCCGCGGGCATGGCCGTCCTGAACGGGCTCGGCATCTCGATCCTGCTGCTCGCGCCGGTCTCCGGCGCCTGGGTCTCGGCGACCGTGCTCGGCGTCGCCCAGGGCGGCTCGCTCGGCCTGGCGCTCGCCTTCATCGTGCTGCGGACCGGCAGTGCGGCCGGGGCCGCCCAGCTCGGCGGGATGTCGCAGGCGGTCGGCTACCTGGTGGCCGCGGCCGGCCCGGTCGGCGCCGGCGCGCTGCGCGAGGCGACCGGCGGCTGGGAGACCCTGCTGCTGCTGATGCTGGTGCTGGCCGCCGTCGCGGCGGTGGCCGGCTGGGGCGCGGGCCGCAACCGCACGCTCTGACCGCCTCGGGCCCGGCCGTTCCGGACCCGGCCACCCCGGACCCGTACGGACGCGGGCCGGGTGCCCCGACCGCCTCGCAGCGGTGGGGCACCCGGCCCGCGTCCGTCCTCCGGGCGGCGGCTACTCCTCGGCGGCCAGGGTGAGCCCGGCCAGCTTGACCGAGGCGAGCACGGTGGCCGCGGCGGTGACCACGACCAGCAGCGGGACGGCCACGCCGAGCGCCACGTCCGCCGTGATCGCGCCGTTCTCCGCGATGCTCTTGCCCACCGACAGGCCCCACTGCTGCACGCTCAGCGTGCGGGCGCCCTCGACGAAGTTGCCGACCATGGACTCCCAGACCAGCGCGTACCCGAGGCCGGCCACGACGGCGTGCCGGGTGACCACGCCGAGCAGCAGGAACACCGCGCTGTAGGCGGCCCCGGACAGCAGGGCGGCGACGGTGTAGGCGAGCGCAAGGTTGTCCTTGGTGCCGTACAGCAGCAGGCCGGACAGCAGCATCGGGATCGCGGCGAACGCCCAGGTGGTGACGATCGCGACGGCCAGCTTGGTGGTTATGATCTTCCAGCGCGGCAGCGGCTTGGCCAGCAGGTACACCACCGAGCCGTCGTCGATCTCGGTGGCGATGACGCCGGTGCCGACGACCAGGCCGAGGATCGGCAGCAGGGTGCCGAGGCCCAGCTGGCCGAGGATCTTCACGGTCAGGTCGTGCTCGTCCCCGCTCGACCCGCTCGCGATCGCCGAGATGATCAGGAGCAGGGCGGGGACCACCAGCAGCATGATGCCGCGGCGGCGGCCCAGCAGGCCGCGCAGCGTCAGCCTGGCGACGGTCGGGTTCATAGGTGGTCGGCCTTCCTGGTCCGGTCGGGGCGGTTCACGCGGAGACGAGGTAGGAGAAGACGCTCTCCAGGGACTCGTCGGCCGGCGCGACGGTGTACAGCCGGATGCCGGCCTGCTGGGCGACCTTCGGCAGCAAGGTGGTGAAGCCCTGGAAGTTGATCGCCTGGATCCGCAGGGCCTTCTCGTTCCAGTCCAGCTCGATGCCGGCCGTGGACGGGTCGGCGATCAGCGCGGCGGCCAGCCGCCGGTCGTCGCTGGAGCGGACCAGGTAGCGGTGCGGCCGGTCGGTCATCAGCCGGCGGATCCGGCGGAAGTCGCCCGAGGCGGCGTGCCGGCCGGCCACCACGACCTCGATGTGCCGGGCCAGCTGCTCGACCTCCTCCAGGATGTGCGAGGAGAACAGCACCGTCCGGCCCTCGGCGCCGAACCGGCGCAGCAGCTCCATCAGCTGCAGGCGCTGGCGCGGGTCCATGCCGTTGAACGGCTCGTCGAGCAGCAGCACGGCCGGGTCGTGGACCAGCGCGGAGGCCATCTTGACCCGCTGCTTCATGCCCTTGGAGTAGGTGCCGGTCCTGCGCTCCTGCGCGTACTCCATCTCGACCAGGGCGAGCGCCCGGCGGGCGGCGGCGCCCGGGTCGGCGAGGCCGTGCAGCTCGGCGTTGGCGAGCACGAACTCCCAGCCGGTCAGGTAGTCGTACATCGACTCCCGCTCGGGGACCAGGCCGATGTGCCGGTAGACCTCCTGGTTGCGCCAGATCGGCGCACCGTCCAGGGTCACCGCTCCGGAGGACGGCGCCAGGAAGCCGCTCATCATGTGGATGAGGGTGGACTTGCCGGCGCCGTTCGGCCCGAGCAGGCCGGTGACCCCGGGGCCGATCGCCATGCTGATGTCGTTGACGGCGACCACGTTCCCGAACCAGCGGGAGACCTTGTCGATGGTGATGGTGGCCATGACGCCCTCTCAGATGCGGTGGTAGCGGCGCAGCAGCAGCCGGTAGGCGCCGGCCACCATCGCGGCGGCGACGGCGGCGAAGACGACCAGGCCCGCCGTCCCCGGGGCGATGACGTCGTTGGAATGGTCGGTGAGGTCGAACAGCTGGTTGACCAGGCCGTCCACCAGCAGCCCCGGCGAGAGCAGGGCCGCCCAGTCCGCGGACGGGGGGATCTCGCCGGTGCCGGCCGTGACCCCGAAGATGATCCCCACCACGACGCTGGTGATCACCTGGTAGCCCATGATGGCGGCCACGCCGAAGCCCCGGCGCGGGGTGGCCGCGGCGATCACCAGCGCGACCGAGGTCGGCACCAGCGCGTACAGCACCGCGGTGACCAGGCCGAAGAGGAAGTGCGCGGTGTTGTGGCCGAACGGCAGCCCGGCAAGCAGTGCGCCGAGGTACAGCACCACCAGCGGCACGACCATCAGCAGCAGCTGGGCGCTCGCCATGGCGGCGAACTTCGCCCGGACGTAGTCGCTGCGGGTGATCGGGCGGGAGAAGTAGAGCGGCACCGTGTGGTGGCGGAGGTCCCGCGAGAGCAGCACCGGCGCCTGGGCGGCCAGGAAGATCGAGACGAACAGGCCGAAGATGCTGAGGTACTCGGGGTAGTCGAGCGGCAGCTCCTTCCCGTTCGTCATCACGGTGACCGCGACCATGATCACGGCCGGGATCGCGACGACGCCGAGCACCAGCATCGGCAGCACCTTGGACTTGCCGGAGCGGCCGAGGCCGTACGCGGCCCGCAGGCTCTGCACGTACAGCGAGCGGGTGGCGTAGGAGCGGCCCAGCCGGGGGCCGGTGTAGCCCCGGTAGCCGATGTCGTGGATGACGCCGGTGTCGGGGCGCCCGGTCTCAGGAGGCAGCGACATCTGCGGTACCTCCCCCGGGGTGGTCGGCGGCGCCGGCGGCGGCGGGCGCCGCGTCGGCCGTGAAGATCTCGGCGACCCGGTGCCGGCGCTGCTCCAGCCGCACCAGGCCCAGACCGAGGTCCGCGACGGCGTCGCGGACGGCGTCGTACGTGTCGTCGTCCCGCAGCTGCACCAGCAGCACCCGGGAGCCCTCGGCCTGCACCGAGAGGCCCGCGGCGGTGAGCCGCTCGCGGACGGCCACGGCCGGGTCGAAGGAGGCGTCCTCCGGATCGGTGACCTCGACCGCGAGCAGCGCGGTGGCCTCGGTGAAGGAGGCCGTCGAGGACGAGCGCAGCAGCCGGCCGCCGTCGATCACCACCAGGTGGTCGCAGGTGCGCTCCAGCTCGCCGAGCAGGTGCGTGGTGACCAGCACCGAGATGCCGAAGTCGGTGTACACCCGGCGGATCAGGGCGAGCATGTCGTCCCGGCCGACCGGGTCGAGGCCGTTGGTCGGCTCGTCCAGCAGCACCAGCTTCGGGTCGTGGACCAGCGCCTGGGCGAGCTTCACCCGCTGCTTCATACCGGTCGAGTAGCCGCCCATCGGGCGGTAGCGCTCCTCGTACAGCCCCACGTGGCGCAGGGTGTCGGCGGTCCGCTCGCGGGCCGCCGCGGCCGGCAGCCCCGCCATCCGGGCCATGTGGACCACGAACTCGGTCGCCGAGACGTCCGGCGGCAGGCAGTCGTGCTCGGGCATGTAGCCGACCTGCTCGCGGATCTGCGAGCCCTGGGTGGCGATGTCCAGGCCGAGGACCTGACCGGTACCGGAGGTGGCCGGCGCGAGGCCGAGGAGGATCTTGATGAGTGTGGACTTGCCCGCGCCGTTCGCCCCGACCAGGCCGACGACCCCCGGCTGCACCTCAACGGTGAGCTGATCGAGGGCAGTGACCCGGGGGAACCTCTTGGTGAGGCCGTCCGTCTTGATGACTGTGGACACGTGCACAAGGTAGTGGGATCCGCGCGCAACCGGTATGAGCTGGAAAGACGAACCCCGCATGATCCTGCGGTATGACCTGCTGTCACCGATCCCCTAGGGGACGGCCCCCCGGACGGCCGGTTGTACGCTGTGGCTTTCCATACATGGGGGATCGCCCGGGTGCGAAACGGGCGGAGGGGACGGCTCAGAGTGTCCGATCGCGCGACCGATTTCGACCGCATGATGAATCCGTGGGCGTACGACGCCGACGGCAACCTGACGGCGCAGGCCCAGCAGCAGGAGGCAGCCCGGACCAGGATCAACTCGGCGAACGCCACCGGCGGCGGCAACACCACCGTGGTGAACCCGGGTGCCCTGGACGAGGCAGGCGTCTCCGCGGACCAGCTCCACGGCCGCTACCCCGGCGAGGCCCGGCAGGCGGACGACGAGACCACCCTGGTCGGCACCGCCTTCGGCCACTGGCAGCTCGGCGGCGCCGCCCAGAGCGCCCTGGCCTCGTGGAGCCAGCAGTCCGTCGCGATAGCCGCGTCCATGCAGAATGTCAGCAGCAACCTGCGGGAAACCGCCAGGACGTACCGCGACAACGAGAACGCCGTCGAGGCGAGCATGAAGAACTGACGGGGGAACAGACCATGGTCGACTACCACGAACTGAGCAACGCCAGGATCGAGGTCCTGGTGGCCGCCGCCAACGCCTGGGACGAAGTGGTCAAGAAGGTCACCGGCACCGACCTGGAGTGGGAGACGTCCGTCACCGGCAAGGTCAACGCGGCCGAGTGGACCGGCGCCTCCGCCGACGCCGCCAAGCCCGTGGTCCAGCGCGTCGGCGACGACCTGACCCTCTCGCTCGGCCGGGCCCGCGACATCGGCGCCGCCCTGCGCAGCGCCGCGGACGACATCGGCGCGCAGAAGGACCGGCTGCACGCGATCGTCGCGGACGCCCAGGCGGACGGGCTGACCGTCAGCAGCGACGGCACGGTCAGCTGGCCGCCCGCCGACTTCGCGACCCAGCACGACCCGGACGCCCGCGACGCCTACCAGCGCAACAAGCGCGAGCGGGCCGAGCTGGCCCGGCACAACATCGACGAGTGCGTGTACCGCGCCACCGAAGCGGACACCCGGGCCTCCGGACTGCTGCGTACCGCCGCCGGCTGACCCGGAGCACCCGGGACGGACGGGACGGCCCGGTGGCGCTGCGAACGCCACCGGGCCGTCCCCGTCCTGTTCGCCCCTACCGTCGGCCCGGTCGGCCGGCTCTAGGACAGCAGGTCGGACTGCAGGGTGACCACCTGGCGGAAGGCCGCGGCCGGGACGCCCTTCGGATTGCCCATCACCACCACCCCCACCACGTCGCCGGCGCTCAGGTAGGCCATCCGCCCGGTGGCGTCGCCCCCGGCCCCGGTCGCCGTGCTCTCCCGGGCGCTCAGCTCCACCCGGGGCACGACGTCCCAGTCGCGGGTGCCCGCGGCCTTCGCGTCCACCAGGTCCTTCAGCACGCCCTTCGAGCGCAGGCCGGTGTACACCTCCCACGCCTCGTACGAGGAGGCGAACTGCAGCAGCCGGATCTGCGTGCGGGTGCCGTCGGCGGCCGTCCACTCGCGGACGGTCGAGGCCCGGCAGGCGTTCTCCACCAGCAGCAGCGAGAGCTCCGCGGGGACCTTCTGCTCGGCGGCGGCGTCCTCGCAGCGCACCCAGTCCGCGACCGGGGAGACCGGGGCGGCCGGGCCGCCCGCCGAGGTGCTCGCCGGGCCGCCGGGGGAAGCGGCACCCGGGCTCGCCGAACCGGCGGTCGGGTCGGCCGTCGGGTCGGTGCCGCCGGCCGGGGCGGTCGGGGCGGGCGCGGTCGGGCTCGGGAAGACCACCGGGGCGAGCGAACCGCCCGCCTCCTTCGGCGCCGGCAGCAGCAGGTGCCGCAGGTCCGCGGCGTGCCGGCTCCGGCTGTCCGGACCGCCCGGAGCAGGCCTGCCCGACGGCAGCGGCGGCAGCACCAGGGCGGGGAACGTGTAGCGGCCGTCGCCCGCGGTCCGCAGGCCCGGGATGTCGGTGCGCTCGGGCCGGGTCACCGCGAAGGCCGTGCCCGCCCCGGCGGTGGCGAAGACCAGGACGGCCGCGCCCCAGCGCAGCGCCGCATGGCGGGCCCGCGACCGGCGGGCGGCCCGCTCCTCCGGGGTCTCCGGCGGCACGGCGGGCGCGGCCCAGGCGTCGCCGTCCTCGGCACTGCCGGTCACCGCGGACACCCCGAGCGGGGCGGGCGCGGCGGCGGGCGGTGCGGGCAGCGGGAATCCCGCGGCGGGGGCGGCGGGCGTTGCGGGCAGCGGGAATCCCGCGGTGGGGCCGGTGGTGGCCGGGGCCGGACCGGCCGCCGGCTCCTGCGGCGTGGCGCTGTCGGTCATGCGGACGCTCCCGGGCGGGCGAGGCGGTCGAGCTGCTGGACGAAGAGGGCGACGATCCGGTCCTTGGGCAGCGGCGCCACCCCTTCGACGTTCATCACCACCAGGAGGTCGCCCGCGGCGGCCGAGCACTCCAGGTAGTCGATCGGGGCGGACGGCGGCGCCGGCATCAGGTAGCAGTGCGCCTCCGGGTGGCCCGGGATGTCCGGGCCCCGCCGGAACAGGCCGGTGTCACCGGTGAACACGGCGCTGTACTCGTTCAGCCGCTGCACCTCCTGCTGGTTGAACTGGCGCAGCCGCAGCCCCACCACCAGGTCGTTGCGCTCCGACTTGTACGTGCGCACGCCGGTCGCCCGGACGTGCAGGCCCTCCCAGTAGGCGCGCAGCTTGTCGCGCTTCTCCTTCGGGACGTCCTTCAGGTCCTCCTCCAGCTCGGCCTTCAGCTGTTCGGCCGAGAGCACGGAGTCGTTGCCGTAGCCGCCCTCGTCCGGACCGAGCGAGAAGCCGGCCGGGACCGGCAGCAGCAGATCGGCGAGCGAGCCGAAGTGGTTGCCGTTGGCCTTCGCGCCGAACGGCGTCGCGGAGGCCGTCGGGGCGGGCGCGGCCGTGGCCGGGGGAGCGGCGACGGCCGCCGGAGCCGGGTCGTCGTACTTCACCTCGATGATGCCGGCGCCGATGCCGACGCCGACCAGCGCGGCCGCGACCACCGCACCGGTGGCGCGCAGCAGCCCGCGGCGGGCGGCCGGCGGGGCGGCGGCGATGCTCGCGGTGTCGGTGCTCGCGGTGTCGGCGTCCGGGGTTTCGGCGTCCGCGGTGCGGTCGCTCGCGGTGTCGTCGCTCGCGGTGTCGTCGCTCACGGTGTCGTCACTCATGCCAACCGCTCCCACTGCTGCTTGGCGATCTCCTTCAGGGCCGCCGGGTCCACCGGCTTGTCCCCGTACGCGCTGACTTCCATGACCACCGTCCCGCGGCGGGCCGTCGCGAAGCCGAAGTAGTACGGCTCGGTGGTCTCGGCCCAGTAGTCCGGCGTGGTCTCCACCCGGTAGCCGCCGGGCGCGCCCTCCGCGAAGGGGTCGAGCCCGAACTCCTTCGCCCGGTTCTTGGCCCCGGCGGGGTGGTCCGCGTCGTACTGGATCAGCATCACCCGGAACTTGACGCCGTCCTTCTCCCAGTCGACCTCGGCCGCCCGGCGGAAGCCCTCGGCGTTCAGCGAGCGGAAGATCCGGCCGGAGTCGCCGTAGTGGTCGGCGAACTCGCCGATGCTGGTCCAGCTCGGGGTGTCCGGGTGGTCGTCCCACGGCGCGCTACCGGTTGGCGCGGTCATCACCAGCTTGCGCAGGTCCCCGTCGATGCCGAGCGGCTTCGGCCGGGCCTCCGCGGCGGCGGCCGGGTCGACCGCACCGGCCGGGTAGCCGGGCAGGGCCACCTGCAGCGGCGGCAGCGGGGTCGCCGGGCGCTGCGCCTGGATGTTGTAGCCCAGTCCGCCGCCGGCCAGCGTGCCGAGCACCAGCGCCGACACCAGCAGCAGCACCGGGCGGGGACGGCGCGGCCGGGGCTCCGGCCCGGGCCCGTCCTCGGCGTGGCCGCTGCCCAGCACCTCGGCGGGCGCGGTCGGCGGGACGGCCGGGGCCGGCGGCAGCAGCGGGTCGGCGGGCGGGCCGGCAGGCGCTGCGGCGATCGGCCCGGTGGCGGTCGGCCCGGTCGCGGGCGCGGTCGGGGGATCGGCCGGGGTTGTCGGATCGGCCGGGGGCGCCGCGTCGGTGCGCGACGGCTCCACGGATTCGGTGGTCACGGGGAATCGCTCCAGAAAAGGAATCGGCGACGGCGGGGGCGGCGGGCGGTCAGCCGCGCGCCGAGGAGAGGCGTTCGCGCTGGCGCTTCATCAATTCACTGATCAGCGCCTGGTCCGGAGTTCCCTTCACCTGCACGGTGATCGTGTACTCCACGTCGCCCTGGCTGGAGATTCCGGCCATCGATCCGGTGTACGCCTGCTGCTTGGGCTTCAGGATGTAGCCGTGGGCCTTCGGATCGCCGTCGATGTCCAGCGTCTCCCGGTTCATCGTGTGGCCCTTGGCGAATTCCGCCGCCAGCGCGGGGGAGCCGAAGTGCATCAGGCGCACCTCGACCTCCATCTTCCCGTCGGCCGTCCGATAGGTGCGGAGCGCCGTCTCCTTGTAGCCGTACGAACCAAGGATCGCCATGATGTCGTCCTGCTTGAAGTCGGCGG
Source organism: Kitasatospora sp. NPDC054939 (assembly GCF_053610105.1). NCBI lineage: Bacteria > Bacillati > Actinomycetota > Actinomycetes > Kitasatosporales > Streptomycetaceae > Kitasatospora > Kitasatospora sp. NPDC054939. Next base: position 11,383 of record NZ_JBSGXP010000130.1, read on the forward strand.
CCACCTCGTCGTCGGTGAGCAGGATGCCGTCGTCGGGCCCGTAGGTCTCGCCGCCGTCCGGCACCGTCAGCAGGAAGGCGCGCAGATCGCCGCCGTGGGTGCCGCCGTTGAGCGTGCCCTTCAGGGTGCTGGACGGCTTCGGGGCTGGCGCCACCGAGGGCAGCGGCACCGCGCTCGGGGTCGGGCTCGCGGAGGCCGTGGCCGTGGCGCTCGCCGAGGCCGTCGCCGCCGGGCTCGCCGGGGCACCGGGCGCCGCGGCCGCCGCCGGACGCGCCGCGGGCTTCCCCACCGCGACGGTCACCGCCGCACTGGTCGCGGTCACCGCGAGCAGTCCGGCCGTGGCCAGCGCCACCCCGACCGCGCGCGGCACCCTGCGGCCGGCCCCGGGAGCGCCGGGCAGCTCCGGACCGGACTCCGGCAGTACGGGCACGACCGGTTCGGCGGGTGCGCCGCCGTCGGCCGGTGCCATGCCGCTGGTCGCGTTTTCGGGCGCGGGCAAGGAACTCCCCCTGGGGAATTGGGATTCTTCGCGCGCGGGCACCACTCCGGGCGGCCCCCACCGCCCGCCGGGCCGAACGCAGCGCGTTTCACCACGAATTATGAGGCCGCGTCACCCGGGGGCCAACGAAATCAATCACCGCACTCCGCCACAATGATCGACCAATCGGACACGCCGTGATCGAACCGCAATGGGCGGAGCGGCGGCGGACCGCCACCCCGCCCGATCGCGGGCTGCGCGCACCCTCCCCGCGGCTCAGGAAGCGGCGCGCTCGGTCATCTCCACGACCCGGCCCGCGGAATCGACGACGACCTTGTACTCGCCGCCCGAGCACGGGTACGAGACATCGGGGCTGGTCCGGTCGGCCAGGCACTCGGCGATGTGCTTGACCAGCCCGGCGACGTCGACGTCCTTCGGCTTGGCCAGCACCGAGTTGAGGTGCCCCTTCGCGGTCGCCGCGAACGGCGCCGACCGGTCCGGCCCGACCGGCTCGAAGCGCACGTCGTTGACCCCGCAGGCCGTCTTGGTGTCCCGGTACACCAGGGTGGTCGCGGTGGTGCCCTTCACCGGGTAGACCCACTTCTGCCCGGCCGGCAGCGGAGCCGCCGTGCAGAAGCCCTCCGGCTCCTCGTCCGCCCCCGCGGACCGGCTCGGCTGCGCGGTGCCGGACGGGGCCGGCTTCGCGGTGCCGGACGGCGCCGTGGCCGCCGCGGTGGGTGCGGCGCCGCCCGTCCCGGCCGGGGCGGAGGCGGTCGGAGCGGCGGTACCGGCCGCCTTGTCCGACGCGTCCTCCGGACCGCACGCCGCCAGACCGAGCACGGCGGCACCGGCCAGGACGGCACCGAGCATTCTGCGAGAACCCATGACGAAACATCCCCCCGTGGTGACTGCTGATCAGTTCGAGAACTGCGGCGCACAGGCTAGCCCACCCGCGGGCGCGCCGGCCCGCGCCCTCCGGCCGCCCCCGACCGGCCCCCGTGCGCCTCCGCGCCCGCGTCCGTCGCCGTCCCGGGCGCTCCGTCAGCCCAGCTGCGCCAGGCCCTCGGTGGCGATCCGCTCGAAGACCGCGAGGTCGTTCGCGAAGACCGAGTCCGGCACCGGCCAGTGGATCACCAGCTCGGTGATGCCCAGCTCCCGGTAGGCGCCCGCCCAGTCCACGAAGGCGCCCACCGACTGCAGCGGCTTCTCCGCCGTCGATCCCTGGAGCAGCACCTTCTCCAGCGACGCGACGTCCCGGCCGGCCGCCTCGCAGGCCGCGGTCAGCTTCGCGATCTGCTGCGCGATCACGCCGGGCGCCTGCTCGACCGGCACATCCGCCGGCCCGCGCGGGTCGCCGTACGTCACCCAGCCCTGCCCGTACTCCGCCGCCAGCCGCAGCCCGCGCGGGCCGGTCGCCGCCACGTAGAACGGCACCCGGGGGGTCTGCACGCAGCCGGGGACGTTCCGGGCCTCGACCGCCGAGTAGTACGTGCCGGTCTCGGTCGTCGCGTCCTGCCGCAGCAGCTTGTCCAGCAGCGGCAGGAACTCCCCGAAGCGGTCCGCCCGCTCCTTGGGCGACCACGCCTCCTGGCCCATCGCGGTCGCGTCGAACCCGACCCCGCCGGCGCCGATCCCCACCGTCAGCCGCCCGCCGGACACGTCGTCGACGGTCACCAGTTCCTTGGCGAGGGCCACCGGGTGCCGGAAGTTCGGCGAGGTCACCAGCGTGCCGAGGCGCAGCCGCTCGGTCGCCGCGGCGGCCGCGGTCAGCGTCGGCACCGCCCCGAACCACGGCGCGTCGCGGAACGACCGCCACGACAGGTGGTCGTACGTGTAGGCGGCGTGGAAGCCGAGGTCCTCGGCCCGCCGCCAGATCTTCTGCCCCTCGCCCCACCGGTGGATGGGGAGGATCACGGTGCTCAGTCGCATACCCGCGACCCTACGTCCGCGCGGGCCCCTCCCGGAGGGTGCACCCCGCAGCGCGCCCCGTGCCGGGGGCACCGCGGGGTGGTCAGGCGGCCGGGGGGTGGGCGGCGCGGCGGGGTGCGGGGGCGGCCGGGCGGGGCGCGGCGGCGCGGGCGAGGGCGTGGAGGGTGGCGAGGGCGGCGGGGAGGACGTCGCCGATCGGAACCGGCTCGCGGTCGTGGGGCTCCGGGCGGTCGTCGGGGGCGGTCGGAGGGTGCTCGCGGGTGGGCATGGCTCCTCCTGCCGACGGGGTGGCCGCGGGGGTTCTGCCCGGGCCCGGCGGGCGCTACGCGCGGGTGCGGCGGTTCGGCCGGAAAGGGGCGCTGCGGGGCCGGTACCCGCACCGGCGGCGGTGAGCGAAGATGGACCGGTGACCACACCCAGTACCGCCGTCCGCCTGATCGCCACCGACCTCGACGGCACCCTGTTGTGCTCCGGCGGAACCGTCTCCGAGCGCACCGCCGCCGCGCTGGCCGCCGCGGAGGCGGCCGGGGTGCAGGTGGTGTTCGTGACGGGGCGGCCACCGCGCTGGATGCAGCAGGTGAGCGCGCACGTCGGCGGGCACGGCGTGGCGATCTGCTCGAACGGCGGCGCGGTGGTCGACGTGCGGCGCGGCGAGCTGGTGGAGTGGTCGCCGCTGGAGCCGGAGGCGGCGCTCGCGGTGGTCGACGTGCTGCGGTCGCGGCTGCCGGGCACCTCGTTCGCCTTCGAGTACCCGGGCGGCTTCGCCCGCGAACCGCACTACGAGGTGCGGATGTGGGGGTCGGACGAGGACCACCCGATCGGCCCGGCCGAGGAGCTGCTGGGCCCGGGCGGGCCGGTGCGCGGGCTGTTCAAGGTGCTCGCCAAGCACCCGGACATGGATCCGGACAAGCTGCTCGGCACGGCCCGGGAGGCGGCCGGGCACCTGGCGGAGATCACCCGCTCGGCGCCGATCCCGCTGCTGGAGATCAACGCGCCCGGCGTCACCAAGGCCAGCACGCTGGCCCGCTGGTGCGCCGGGCACGGGATCGACCGGAGCGAGGTGGTGGCCTTCGGCGACATGCCGAACGACCTGGAGATGCTGGCCTGGGCCGGCACCGCCTACGCCGTGGCCAACGCCCACCCGCAGGTTCTGGCGGCGGTGGAGCGGCACACCGCGAGCAACGAGCAGGACGGCGTGGCGGCGGTGCTGGAGGCCCTGCTGGCCCGCTGAGCGCTCAGCCGAAGCGGCCGTTGACGTAGTCGGCGGTCCGCTGGTCCCGCGGGTCCTGGAAGAGCTGCTCGGTCGGCCCGGCCTCCACGATCCGGCCGGGGGTGTCGTGGGTGGCCAGGAAGAACGCGCAGCTCTGCGAGACCCGCTGGGCCTGCTGCATGTTGTGGGTGACGATCACGACGGTGAGCCGGCCGCGCAGTTCGGCGATGGTCTCCTCGACCCGGCGGGTGGAGGTGGGGTCGAGCGCCGAGCAGGGCTCGTCCATCAGCAGGATGTCCGGGGAGACGGCCAGCGAACGGGCGATGCACAGGCGCTGCTGCTGCCCGCCGGAGAGCGAGCCGCCGGGGGTGTGCAGCCGGCCGGAGACCTCGTCCCAGAGGCCGGCCCGGCGCAGGCTGGTCTCGACCAGGTGCGCGCGCTCCTCCTTGGAGACCTTGATCCCGGCGAGCTTGAGCCCGCTGGAGACGTTGTCCTGGATGGACATCGCCGGGAACGGGTTGGGCCGCTGGAACACCATGCCGATCCGGCGGCGCACCTCGGCGGGGCGGCGGCCGGGGCGGTAGACGTCGTCCCCGTCGAGCAGGACCTCGCCGGCGAGGGCGGCGCCGCGCACCATCTCGTGCATCCGGTTGAGGATCCGCAGGTAGGTGGACTTGCCACAGCCGGACGGGCCGATCAGCGCGGTGACCTCGCCGGCGGGCATGGCGAGCGAGACCCGCTCCAGCACCTTGCGGGGGCCGAACCAGGCGGAGACCTCGCGGGTCTCCAGGCCCGCCAGCGGTCCGGCCGCGGCGCCCGCACCGTACGGCCGGGCGCCGTACGGCTGCGGCACGGCCGGCAGGTGCAGGGTGCCCGCCTCCGGGTCGACCGGGTGGGCGGCGACGGCCGTTCCGGCGGCGGGGGCCGGGGCGTCGGTCAGCGGGGCGTCGGTCATCGGTGGTCCCTCCGGGGCGCGCGTCAGTAGAGGTTGGGCAGCAGGGCGGCGGCGTTCTCGTACACGGCCCAGAGCAGCGCGCCGACGACCGGGGCGAGGCTCAGGTAGGTGGCCGAGCGGTGCCAGTGGCGGGCCAGGACGGTGGCGGCCACCACCGCGCCGAGCAGGCCGAGCATCCACAGCTGCAGGGTGGCCAGCGCGCCCTTGTCGGCGGCCAGGGCCCTGCCGTACGGGACGGTGGCGGGCCGGCCGCCGGGGTTGGGCTCGGGGTCGCCGTCGAGCCGGGCGCCGATCATCACGGTGGAGCCGGGGATCCAGGCGGAGTCGCCGGTGACCAGCACCAGCCGGTTGCGGGCCGGGTCGGTGATCGGGTGGTCGCCGTCGCCGTACACGTTGACGGTGTAGCTGAACCTCCCCTGGCCGGTGACGGTCTCGATCCGGTCGCCGACCCGCAGTTCGGGGAGCCGCTCGAAGGGGGCGCCGAAGGTGGTGCCGCGGCCGAAGAGCACGGCGACGCCCTGCTGGCCGGGCAGGGCGGTGTCGCGGCGGTGGCCGGGGCCCTTCATGAGGGTGCGTCCGGTGGTGCCCTCGACGACCACGACGTCCTTCAGCCCGATCGCCGGGATGGAGAGGAGGGCGACCGGGTCGCCGTCCGGCGCCGAGCCGGTGGGGGCGACCGCGCGGGCGAGCTGGTCGCGGAAGGTCTTGTGGGCGGTGGACTGGAAGTGCCGCTCCTGGAGGTGCGAGAGCGTGAACAGGTAGCCGACGAAGCCCGTGACCAGGACGGCGAGCAGGCTGACCGCCCAGGCGGCCTGGAGGAACCGCCGGCGCCCGGCGGCGGGCTCCCCGGCCGGCCGGGCGGACGGGGCCTGGGCGGCGGCCGGGGCGGCCTTCGCCGGCGCGGGGGCGCTCATGAGCGGCCTCCGGCGTTGCGGCGGCGCAGCAGGTGCCGGCCGAGGAGCGGCGGCACGACCACGACGGCGAGCAGTTCGAGCGCGGTGAGGGTGGTCAGCAGCCAGTCCTCGGGCCGGCCGTCGACGGCGACCACGGTGGCCGGGATCTCCCCGCCGGAGCCGCCCCGGCCGCGGGCTACGACCTGGCCGGTCTGCGGGTCGACGACCTCCTCGGCGGCCGGTTCGCCGTCGGCGCCGACCGCGCCGGGTTCGCCGGTGCCGCCGGTGGCGCCGCCGTCGCCCGCGGTGGCCGGGCCGCCGCTCCCGCCGCTGCCACCGCCCGCCGAGCCGCCGCTGCCGCCGGCGGTACCGCCGGTCCCGGCCTTGGCCCCGCTGCCGCCCGTTCCGCCGCCGGCCGCCGGGCCGCCGGCCGCGCCGCCCGTACCGGAGCCGCTCTTGACCGCCTGGCCGTTCTGCACGGTGCAGTCGAGCGGGGCGCCCTGCTTGTCGCAGGGGCTGGGCATCGGCGCCTCCTTCAGCACGGTGAGTTCACCGGCCGCGTTGAAGGTGGGGTTGGCGCAGTTGGCGAGGGTGTTCGGGTCGACCGGGCTGGCGTTGCCGGGGATCCGGGCGTTCTGCAGCATGCCGCCGCGGACCAGGTTGCGCGGGATCGGCGAGTAGCCGAGGTTGTCGGCCTGGCCCTGGCCCTGGCAGAGCACGTACGCGATGAAGCGGCTGAGCGCGCTGCCCTTCTCGTTGGTGAAGCGCGGCGGCGGCTGCTTGGCGGCGCCGCTGCGCGGCACGATCAGGTAGCTGTAGCTGGAGACCGGGTAGGAGCGCGGGTCCGGGTTGACGTAGACCCCGTCGAGGTTCTGCTGGAGGAAGTCCGGGTCCTCGGGGGAGGTGCTGTCGTCGACGCCGCGGATCTTCGCGGCGGTGAGGGCGACGGCGACGTTGGAGGCGGTGGGCAGGGTGTAGAAGCCGGCCGGGTTGAGGACCTTCACCACGGGCCAGTTGGAGCGCTTGGCGAAGGCGTACTCGTCGTAGCCGATGGTGCCGAGGCCGGACGGGGCCTTGATGTAGCCGGCGACCACGTCGGAGCCGTTCTGCGCGACCATCCGCCCGGCGGTCGGGTAGAACTCGGTGTAGTCGCCGCAGGGGGTGCCGTTGACGCCGCGGCAGTACTCCTCCCACTGCCCCTTGTGGGTGTGGCTCATCCAGCGGGTGAACTGGGCGGTGGCGCCGGACCCGTCGGAGCGGACCACCGGGGTGATCGGGATCTTGGGCAGGGCCTTGCCGTAGTCCTTGGTGACCCTGGCGTCGTCCCAGGAGGTGATCCGGTTGGTGAAGATGTCCACCAGGGTCTGCGGGGAGAGCCGCAGGTCGCGGACCGGCTTGCCGCCGACCACGAGGTTGTACATGAAGGCGGTGCCGCCCGCGGTGATCGGCACGTACGAGTAGCCGTAGTTCTGCGCCTCGGCGGTGCCGGCGCCGCTGCGGCGGGCCTCCTCGCTGAGGCCGAGGTCGTTGCCGGTGCGGAACGGGACGTCGGAGGCGGTGAAGTCGTTCTGCCCGATGTTCCAGTCGTTGCGGCCGGTGGCGGAGCCGACCGGGTTGAAGTTGATCTGGATGCCCTGCGGGCTGACGTCCTGGCGCCACTGGTCGATCGCCGGGCCGGCCCAGCTGGAGCCGCTGGAGTTGAGCGAGGTGGCCGCCCGGGCCGGGGTGGCCTGCCCCAGCAGCAGCGAGGCCGAGGCCAGCAGCAGGGTCACCAGGACGGCCGTCGGGCGGAGCACGGGGCGGCTTGCGGCCTCCCACGACATGGGGACTCCTCGGGTGCGGAGGGTGGTCGGTCGGGTCATCGGTGGCCCCCGGCGGGTACGGCGGACACCGCCGCGTGGGCGCCGACGGCGATCCCGGTGGCGGATCCGGCGGGAGCGGCGGCGGTGCGGGCGGGGCGGTCCTGGCGGGCGGGCCGCGCGGACCGGGCGAACCTGCGCTTCTGGCGGCGGGTCAGTTCGCCGGGCCGGCGGCCGCCGATCGTCCGGGCGACGACGAAGAGGACCAGCACCACCGCCATCAGGGTCAGCGCGGCGGCGAAGGCGCGGGCGATCATCTCGGGGTAGGGCTGCTTGACGTAGTTCCAGATGAAGAGCGGCAGCGAGACCTGCTGCTCCTTCAGCGGGTTGCCGTTGAACTGCGAGGTGAAGCCCGAGGTCAGCAGCACCGGCGAGGTCTCCCCGACGCCGCGCGCCATGCCCAGCACCACCGCGGTGACCAGGCCGGGCCTGGCGGTCGGCAGCACCACGTTCCACACCGTGCGCCACTGGCTGCCGCCGAGCGCGTACGAGGCCTCGCGCAGGGTGCCGGGCACCAGCCGGATGACCACCTCGGCGGCCCGGGTGACGATCGGCATCATCATCACGGTCAGCGCGAGCGAGGCGGCCAGGCCGCTCTTCTCGAACCCGAAGGTGATGATCACGACGCCGAGCACGAACAGGCCCGCGACGATCGAGGGCAGCGCCGTCATCGCCTCGACCAGGGTCCGGACGGGACGGGCCAGCCGGCCGCCGACCTCGGACATGAAGACGGCCGCGGCGATGCCCAGGGGCACGGCGAACAGCGTGGCCAGGCCCAGCTGTTCGAGCGAGCCGACCACCGCGTGGAGCGCGCCGCCCGAGGTGATCGGGGAGAGCGCGGCGGTGTGCTCCATCGACTCGGTGAAGAAGTTGAGGTGCCGGGCGGCCTCCAGGCCGCGGGAGAACACGTAGCCGATCTGGTCGGCGATCAGCGCGACCACCAACAGTCCGGCGCTCCAGGCGACCACCCCGACCAGCCGGTCGCGGACCACCAGCGGGCCCCACTGGAGGCGGCCGACCGCCCAGTAGCCGGCCACGAAGAGCAGGTACCAGCAGAGCAGGAAGCCGAGGGCGCCGCTGAACGGCAGGATCCGCTCGTACAGCATCCAGTCGAGGGCGAGCGAACCGGCGGCGGCGCCGAGCACGGTCAGCACGTCCTCGCGGGTGACCCCGCCGAGCCTGACCCGGCGCTCGGGTCCGGGCTCGCCGGTCGGCGCGTCGGCCGGCGAGGGAGCGGGCGGGGCAGCGGGTCCGGGAGCGGCGGGCTCCGGTGCCGCGGCGGGCGGCAGGTCGAGGGTGGTCATCGGTTCGTCCCTTCACGGCGGTACGGCGGCAGCGGGCGGCGGGCGGGGCGGGGCACGGTCAGTCCGCCGTCGCTGCGCCGGAACGGGAGCGGCTGATGACGAAGCTCGCCGCCACGTTGACCAGCAGGGTGAGGCCGAAGAGCACCAGGCCGGCCGCCATCAGGGCGGAGAGCGAGAGGGCGTCCGACTCGCCGAAGCGCAGCGCGATCAGCGCCGAGATGGAGTTGGCGCCGTTCTCCAGGATGTGTGTGATGGCCGTGAAGTTCGGCGAGATGATCAGCGCGACCGCGATGGTCTCGCCCATCGCCCGGCCGAACCCCAGCATCACCGCGCCGATCACCCCGCCCTTGCCGAACGGCAGCACGACGGTGCGGACCATCCCCCAGCGGGTGGAGCCGAGCGCGTACGCGCCCTCCCGCTCGCCCTGCGGGGCCTGGGAGAACACCTCGCGGCTGAGCGAGGTCACGATCGGGATGATCATCAGCGAGACGATCACCCCGGCGATGAAGGTGGAGGAGGTGTACGAGGTCGCGATGTCCCCCGTGCGCACCTCCAGGAACGGGACGAAGCCGAGGTGGTTGGCCGTCCACCGGACGAACCCGATGATGTGCGGCTGGAGGAAGAACACCCCCCACAGGCCGTAGACGATGGACGGGATCGCGGCCATCAGGTCGACCAGCGAGATCAGCGTCGCCCGCAGCCGGGGCGGCGCGTACTCGGCGATGAAGACCGCCGTGGCGAGCGCCACCGGCACCGCGATGGCCAGGGCGATCACCGCGATCAGCACGCCGTTGGGCAGGACGGCGGCGATGCCGAAGTTGTGCGCCTGGGTCTGCCACTTCGGCTCGGTGAGGAAGTCCCAGCCCACCACGCGCAGCGCGTCGGCGCCGCGCAGGACCAGGAAGAAGGCGATCAGCCCCATGATCGCGAACACCGAGAGGCCGGCCGCGCGCAGCAGGCCGCGGAACACCAGGTCGCCGCGGGTGGCGGGGGCGGTGAGGGTGCGGGGGACGTCGGGATCCGGTGGACGGGGAGCCCCGGCACAGGGTGCCGCGGGCTCGGCGGCGGCTGTCATGGTCTGCTCTCCGGTGCGCGCTCGGTGGGTCGGGACACGGGTGGGCGACCCGGCGGGGCACGGGTCGGTGACCCGGCGGGGCCTGGACGGCGGCCCCGCCGGGTCGGCGGTCGCCGGGGTCAGGGGCTGCGGCGCAGCCGGGACCAGCCGGTGCGCAGCGCGGACGCCGCCCGGGCACCGGCCGGGGTGCCGCCCAGCAGCAGCGCGGCGGGCCCGCCGACCAGCAGCACCAGCCCGGCGATCAGCGCGACCGGCAGCAGCAGCCGGGCCTTGCCCGCACGGTCGGCCGCCGGGGTGCCGGCCGCCACCGGGGCCGCCGCGAGCGGGCCGACCGGGCCCGGCGAGGCCGTGGCGGAGGGCTTGGCGCCGGCCGCGCCGGTGCCGGTCGCCCCGGCCGTGCCGCCGCCGGCGGCCGCTGCGCCGCCCGGACCGCCGGCCCCGCCGGAGGAGGAGCCGGAGCCCGTGCCGCCGGAGGAGGAGCCGGAGCCGTCGGCCACCGGGGCCGGTCCGCCCGGGCCGGTCGTACCGCCCGTGGTCCCGCCGGCCGTACCGCCGTCACCCCCGTCACCGCCGGACGGGTCGGCCGGAGCGGTCGGCGCGGTCTGGTTGCCGGGAAGCTTGCCGTCCTGGCCCTCGACGTGCTTGACCGCCTCGGCGGCCTGCTTGCGCTGGGCCTCCGTCAGGGCGAGGAAGCCGGCCGCCAGTCGGCCGGGTTCGGGGCCGTACACCTGGCCGCCGGTGGTGGAGGTGCGCAGGAACCGGGCGATCGCCTCGGCCTTGGCCTGCGGCACCCCGGAGGTCGGCACCATCGCGTACTGCACGGTGGTCAGCGGGTAGGCCCGCTGGTCGCGTGCGAAGGCGGTGTCCGCGGCGCCGTACGGGAGCTGCTGGGTGCCGGTGGCCGGGTCGACCGGCATGGCGGCGACCGCGGCCTGGAAGCCGCTGCCGGTGGGGCCGGCGAAGCTGCCGGCCGGGTTGAGCAGCTCCGCCTCGGGCAGCGAGTACGCCTTGGCCTGGCCGGAGTCCATGACGGCGAACAGCACCCGCGAACCGGGCGCCCGGGCGGCGCACGCGTCGTGCCCGCCGGTCGGGTTGACCTCGGTGCTCAGGCAGGTGCCCTTGTTCTCCAGGATCTTGCGGGAGACCTGGCCGAGGCCGCCGAGCACCGGGTTCCAGTCGTACTGCTTCCAGCGGCGCAGGGTCTCGGTCTCGCCGTCCGGGAACCCGGAGAAGTCCTGCGGCTGCAGCGCCTCGATCGGGTAGCCGGAGAACTTCGGCCGCAGGTAGGCGGTGTTGAGGTGCATCCCCCACGGGTCCGGCTCGCCGTCCAGGAAGCGGGCGGCGTCCGGGTCGGCGGCGATCCACGAGGTCAGCTGGTGCACCAGGTCGGTGGTGCTGCCGACCACGGTCGGCAGGAAGTCCATGCCGCCGTTGCAGGAGGCCGGCCACTGCAGTCCGCTCGCCGCGGGCAGCGGGTTGAGCTTGAGGAACTCGGGGTCGTTGGTGACGCAGGTGGGGTTGCCCTCCACCGAGGGCACCTGCCGGGTGCCGGTCGGGGCGTACGACTGGGTGAGCAGTTTGGCCATCAGCCGGGCGTTGAGCCGCATGTCCCGGATCTGCCGGCCGGTCTGCGTGTCGTCGACGACGAAGACCACCGAGATGCCGGAGGTGGCCAGCGGCGCGTAGACGTACGGCCGGGCCGGCACCTCGCGGTCCGGCCGGGCGGTCAGCGCCACGTCCACGCCGGAGCCGTTGAGGAAGGCCGCGCGGGCCTGGGGCTCGCCGCCCGCGAAGGCGTACTGGAAGGAGATCGGCGACTCGGCCAGGCAGAGGCCCGAACGCCACTGCTGTACGGCCCGGTTGACCATCTCCAGGCCGGACGCGGAGAACGCGGAGTTCTGCGCGGCGCACTCGCCGGGGGTCGGCGCGAAGGACAGCGGGACGACCGTGCGCTGCTCCCAGGAGCACTGCTCGCCGACGGCGAAGTCCTGGTTGACGCCCGAGCCGGCCTGGGCGGAGATCGCGTCGGCGGCCATCGGGGTGAAGAACTCGCCGGTGTCGCTGCCGTGGTCGGTGCAGTCCACGGCGCCCTCGCGGACCTGCCAGATGTCCAGGATGTCGCCGCCGTAGTTGGGCGCCACCACCAGGGAGCAGGGGTGGCCCGCGTCGCAGCCGAGCGAGGGGCTCTGCTGCGCGGTCCACACCTCGATGCTCGCGGTGCCCGAGCCGTCCGCCCCGGTGACCGCGATGGCTGCGTTGGAGGGGAAGTCCGGTGTGGTGATGCCGGCCGGCGGGGTCTTCTGGCCGAAGCCGCGCGCCGGGTCGCCGCCGTAGAGCGTGGAGCCGTAGCAGTCGGTGATCCTCGGGTCGGTGCCCCGGCACTGGTAGATCCGGACGGGGTACAGCACCGAGGAGTCCCGGAAGGTCACACTGGTCGCGGGCAGGCCGCCGAGGGTCGAGGGGGTGAAGCCCGACCAGGAGACCTGCACGACCTGGTTGGTGAGGTTGCGGGCCGCCGAGACGGTCACACTGCCCTCCGGACCGTACGACTGGGTCTCCGGCTGCCACACCTTCGGCCCCTGCACCGTCACCGAGGTCGCCGCCCGCGCCTCGGGCACCGCACCGAGCCCCACCGACACCATCACCAGCGCCGCCACCGCGGCCCAGACCAGTGCCGGCGCCGGGAGCCGCCGCCACCACCCCGGTTCTCTCGGCACGGGTACGGGGACTCTCATGGCGGGCACCTCCGGGATTGCGAACCGCTGCGACGGCACGGCGGACTGGTCTCACCCGGGAGCCAGGGCTGACGGCTCCGGTGCGTACTATTCGGCCAGCCGGACATGGCCGGGTCCGGTCGACCGGGTGTACGAGACCCCAACGCAGCGACTCCCGCACGGAGTTGGGCGCTCCGGATGTGCGGCGGGCCCGGATGTGCGGCGGGCCCGGATGTGCGGCGGGCCCGGATGTGCGGCGGGCCCGGATGTGCGGCGGGCCCGCGCCGGCGGCGCGGGCCCGAAACGCTCCCCGTAGCACTCCCCGGACCGGGCCCGGGGCCGGGTCAGCTGCCCTGGGTGAAGGTCAGCGAGAGCGAGCCCACCGACTGGCCGGCCTTGAAGAAGCCGGTGTTGAGCCGCCCGTCGATGAACGCGGCGCCCTCGGCGTCGATCTGCAGCTCGGAGGCCTTGAGGGTCTGCACGCCACCGGTGTTGGCCACCTGGTTGTCGCCGGCCGGGTCCAGCAGCGCGACCGGCTCGGTGCCGCCGACCGGGACGCCGGTGATCTGCCAGGTGTCCACGCGGAAGGACAGCTTCTTGAAGGTGGCGCTCTTGCCGGTGAAGACGTTGACGAAGAGCAGCCCGCCGCCGAGCTGGATGTCGCCGTAGTAGGCGGGCAGGTTGGCCGCGCCGCCGGTCACCGGGAAGGTGGTGGAGATCCCGGTGGTGCTGTCGTAGGTGGGCGAGGCGGTCGGCAGCGGGATGACCACGATGCCGTTGAGCGCCGAGTCCCGGAGGAACGCGTTGCTGGAGGTGACCACCGCGCTGCCGGTGGACGGGGTGCCCGCCGGGGCGGTGTCGGCAACCGCCGCACCGCTCATGCCGGTCGCGGCGAGGACGACGGCTGCACCGGTGGCGGCGAGGCGGACGCGGGTACGGGACATGCTGGGCTCCTTGGACGTGAAGGCGGCGGCGGTGCGGGGTGCTGCGGGCCGGCGGCCACG
>NZ_JBSGXP010000131.1:0-24781 GCF_053610105.1 Kitasatospora sp. NPDC054939
GCGCAGCACGCGCGACGGCCCGCCGCAGCAGGACCGGTCGGCCGGACCGGGAGGCCCGGGAATCAGAGGTAGAGCCCCGTCGAACCCTCCGCGTCGCCGAAGCGGTGGGCCGCCACCGCGTGCAGGTCGCGCTCGCGCAGCAGCACGTAGGTCGCCCCGCGCACCTCGACCTCCAGCTTGTCCTCCGGGTCGTACAGCACCCGGTCACCCGGCTCCACCGAGCGCACGCTCTGGCCGACCGCGACGGCCTCCGCCCAGGTGCAGCGCTTCGAGAGCTCCGCGGTCTCCTAGACTCCTAAAAGATTCGCTGCGCTGAAGGGAAAAGCAATGGCAGCACGGTCTTTGACGCGTCGTCGGACGCTTCGAGCCATCATCTACATCCGGGTCTCGACCGCCCGCGAGGACATGATCAGCCCCGAGCTCCAGGAGCACACCTGCCGGAAGTTCGCGAACAGCGAGGACATGAACGTCATCGACGTCGTCTCCGACCTGGACCTGTCCGGCGGGGACTTCGCGAAGCGCCGCATCGGCCAGATCATCGCCCGGATCGCTTCCGGCGAAGCCGATGTGGTCCTGGTCTACCGGTGGGACCGGTTCGGCCGGAACCTTGAGCAGTCGCTGATCAACCTCAGCGCCCTCGAAGGCGTCGGGGGCACCGCGAAGTCCGCAACGGAGAACTTCGACACCAAGACCGCCGCCGGCCGGTTCGCCCGGAACAACATGCTGGGACTCGCCGACCTCCAGCGGGAGCAGATCGGCGAAGGATGGCAACGCACGCTCGCCCGCCGCCTTCGCAACGGCCTCCCGCACAACGGGCATCCCCGATTCGGGTACCGGCTGTGCGCCAGTTGCAAGCCGCCGAAGCCCAGGGCCGCCAACGGCCACCTGAAGGCACGGGAGGAGATCGAGACCTGCGACGACTGCCGCTCGGGAATCCAGATCCCGGACCCGCTCTACGGGCCGGCTCTGGCCGACGCCTATGAGCGCTACGTGAGTGGCGTGAGCCTGGGCAAGCTCTGCGACGAGATGCGCGAACGCGGACTGACCACATACGCCGGTCACGTCATGGAGATCCACCGCCTTCAGGGGATCATGGACACGGGGTTCGCCGCCGGTTACCTCCGGGTCCGCGCCGAGGCCAGCAGCTATCAGGAAGAGCCTCCGGCGGCCGCCCTCGAACCGACGGGCGTGGCCAGGCTCGATCGGTTCGTCTTCGTCCAGGGAGCGCACGACGCGATCATTTCCCAGGAGACGTGGCAGAAGTACCTGGCGAAGCGCCAGGAAGGCCGACACGGCAAGCGGGACGGCAAGGCGAAGTATCCCGCGAGTGGTCTCGTCTTCTGCGGCGACTGCAATCATCCCGCACCGATGCGAGCCGGGCTCTCCGGTGGGAGCGGTCAGCAGGTCTGGCGCTGCCAGGGCATCAATCTCCGGACATGCAACCACTCGAACGTACACCGGGACACGCTCGACTCGGCGATCTACCGGTGGATCACCGAACGGGCGTCCGGTGAGGAGACCGCTCAGGCCACGGCACGGGAAGCCGTGGAGGCCACCAAGCAGGAACCCGACGAGGCGTGGCGGTGGGAAGCCGAGATCACAAAGCTCAAGAAGCAGCGGAAGAACCTGATCCGGATGATGGCCTCCGAGGACATCACCCGCGATGACTTCCTCGAACAGCGCGACGACATCGACGACGAGCTTGCCAAGGCGGAGGCACAGCTCGCGCGCTGCGGCCGTACTACGGCCAATCCCCGTCCCCCGCGCGAGGTGTTCGAAGGGCTTGCCCGAGAGTGGCCCGAGATGGCCGACCATCTCAAGCAGGCCGCCCTGCGAAGCGTGATCGGAAAGATCGTCGCGCAGCGTGGGACCCTTCGCGATCCCGATCGCTACACGATCGTCCCTCGTTGGGAGATGGGCGAATCAGCCTAGGAGCTGTCCGGCTGGCCGATCACGTGACCTCCATGGGCTTGTGGCGTTAGGCACTTTGCGGGCCGGAGGAAATGATCACCGGCCCATCAGTCGTGAGCCCGTGCCGGTCGACGATCAGGTGGTGCTTGCTGCCCGGCCGACCCCGGTCGACCGGCGAAGGTCCGGTGTGCGCCCCCCTTTGAGTGCCCGGACGTGCGAGCCGTCGATCGGGGAGTCGTCCATCTCCAGCAGGCCCGCGGCCCACAGCTCGGCGAGCAGGACCTCGTGCAGGCGTGGCCACACGCCGGCCTCGGTCTAGTCCCGCGGCCGCCGCCAGGCCGTGATCCCGCTGCAGCCGGTCCGCTCCGCGGGCACGTCCCGCCAGCTCACGCTCTTGCACAGCACATACACGATGCCACGCAGCGCGGCCCGGCTGTCTGCTGCTGGCAGTCACCCGGGGTGGCGGTGGCGCCGCGGCGGGCGAGGTGGCAGCAGCGGCGCCACCCGTTCCCACAGGTCATCAGGCACAAGATCAGCCGGCACCTGCAGAACTCTGCCGCTTGGAGACCTCAACTGCCAACCCCCTGAACCGATCTCATTCTGAAACGATCATTTAAGGGAAGGATCTCACCTTGAAGGTCATGAGGTACCTCGACCCCTTGTTGTCATTCTTGATCTCTACGGTCCGACTCTGCGGATTGGGGCTTGCATCGCTTGCCAAGATGTTGACGGCACCCAGGAAGTCATCGGTCCCAATGTCCTCTTGATCGAATAGGGCGATGCCCGTGAAGGGACCATTGATCACGAGGGTCCGGTCCACCGTGACGTCGCTACCTCGCGTGATCGAGAAGAACCCGCCATCGTCGTTCGGCCAGAACTGCTTCCCATCCTGCTGCAGCATCACTTCATCGGTCAGCTCGTCGTTGGGGTCTTCGCAGTGCAACGTCTCGATCGTCAGTATCGCAACCATGATGACTTCCTTCCGCTACGTTCCTCATTCCACTGGAGCACCATCGGGCTAGCCCTGCAAGTGCATCGGGCAGGCGGTAGCCGCCTGCCCGGCTCAACAGATAAAACCAGGTAAGACCGGGGCGGGCGTAGCCGCCCGCTAGGGCGGGACCCACCACTAAGTCAGTGGCATTGCTCCTAGGCGGCCTGGGACGGGCCGAGGCCGGGATCTTCCTCAGCCCTGGATTCGGCCCACTCTCGGAGATAGCGCTCAGCGGCCGCACGGCCGACGACGCGCCAGAACTCGGCCCAGCACTCCTCTTCAGTGGGTGACTGCTCGGCCATCAGACCCCCTCCCCGCGCTGCTCGCGCACGATTTCCCTGTTGGTGGCGAGGTCTTCGGCGACCCCGGCAGCAACAAGCGCTTCGGCGAGGGTGTGGCCGGCCCCGGCGAAGCGCCACGCGCTTTCCGTCGTGGTCTCGGTGTCCCAGTCGGCGAACAGGGCTCCCGCCGAGGCACGGGCGTGTTCGGCCCGGTCGGCACGGAGTTGTCCGTAGGTGGTGGAGTACGAGTGGGTCTTGGTGAGGCAGTGGCCGCGGTAGGCGAGCATGTGGGCCCAGGTGCGCAGCCGTAGGTGCTGCAGTTCGGGCAGGCCGCCGAGGCGCCAAGCAGTGGCGATGAGTGCGCGGATGTGCGGGGTGACCTTCAGGGCCCGGATCGCCGCCAGGGACTCTATGCGGCGGTCGACGGCGCCCGCGGTCTCAGCACTCTTGCTCGTGTACTTGGCGACGTAAGCCGCCACGGCGTTGTCCGTGAGCCGCCCGCCGTCCCCGTTGGTGATGGGACGCGCGTCAAGTTGGGTACCGAAGCTCAGCCGCCCCCCGCTGTACGCCGCCGAGTCGGGGCACGCCAGCGCCACGGCGGAAGCCGCGGAGTGGACGGTCTCCAGGAGAAGGTTCGAGGTGGCCCAGGCCGGGGGCGGCGAGGCGGGCCCGTCGTGCCCGTCGAAGCGGATGACTGCGTGGAAGTGCACGGCGCCGCGCTTCTGGTACTCGGCGACCTTGGTGGCCGAGACCCGAACGAGGGTACGCACGGCCGACCGGCCGACACCGGCCCGGGTCGCGATGTGGTGGTACAGGTTGTCGCGGAAGGCCTTCCACAGCGCCGGGGCCATGGCGTTCCACAGGATGTGGCCGGGGTAGTCGTAGCAGTCCGAGCAGAGTGGCTGTCCGATGAGCGGGTCGGTGTCCGGGTGGTGCTGGGCACAGCCGTGCCGCCCGCCGTGTTCGCAGCGCCGGCGCCGGGCCGGATGACAGTCGCCCGCGCGGTGAACCGGCCCGAACGAGGGCGCCGTCAAGGTGACGAACAGCCGCGGGTGTGTCCGGACCGAGGCCGGAACGCCCTTACCTCCGATGAGACCGGAGCGGACGAGGTGGAAGGTGTCGCCACTGTGCTCGCGGGAGCAGGGCGCGCAGCGGGTGGCGCGGCGGTTGCGGCAGCGGACAGCGAGTCGGCCGCCGGGTTCGGTGGCGGTCGAGTAGTGGCGCAGGGCCTCACCGGTCTCGCTGTCGAGGGTGGTGGTGTGCCCGGTGAGGTAGATCGGTTGGGCGCAGCCACCGGTTGCACGGATCTGCTCCAGCCATCGGTTCAGGTCGGGAATCTCGCCGAGGCGGACCAAGTCGCGATCGACGAAAGCAAGTTGACGCAACCGCGCCTCCCGGTCGAGGAGGGCGCGGCGCGCGGCAGGGCTGGCGTACGGGTCGGAGTCGGTGCGGGTCATGGCGGGTGCCTCCAGGGCCAGGGGGCGCCGGGCCCCGGCCGGGCCAGGCTTGCGCAGGCTCGGCCGGGTGCAGCGTCGGGGCAGGTGGAGCAGGTCCGGCAGGTGGGGGTCAGGCCGCCGGCGGAGGCTGGGTGGGTTGGCACAGTGATCACGCCTTTCAGGTGGTGTGGGTGAAGCCCTGGATGATCCAGGTGACCGCGTACACGACGGGGTCGGTCCAGCCGACGCGGTCGAGGTAGATGCCGAGGAGACCGACCAGAGCGACGTGCCAGGTGCGCAGTTCGCCGGAACGGACGAGGAGATAGACAACGACAGCCAGGAAGAGGATCACGACGGCGGCCATCAGGCGTAGACCCCTTCATCCGGTTCGGACACGTGGAGGCCGGGCCAGGCCGGGGCGAGACGGGCGTACTTCCGGGCTGTGCGACGGGCGTGGTCGGGGGTGACGTGGATGGAGCGGGCCCGGATCCACTGGCCGTCGGTGTCGGCGGTGACGGCAACGCCCTGTTCCGCGAGGGTGATGCGCTGTGCAGCGGCCAGGGCGTCCTTGTTGAGGTCGCCGAGTGCCATCTCTGCCGTCCCGGCGTCGCTCACCCGGTGGCAGATCCGGCCGGCCAGCTGTGCGCGGAGGGCGGTGACCCCGGGGCCGAGGTCGGAGCCGACCCGTTGCCCGGCGATGATCAGGTGGACGCCGAGGGCCGCGCCGAGTTGGGCGAGGCGCAGGAGGTTGGTGGAGATCTCGCCGACCTCCGCCTTGTCCTCCCGCGTGGCCATCAAGTACAGCTCCGCCACCTCGTCGACGATCACAACGATCGGCATCTTGCGGAGCTTGCCCGGCAGGTCCCAGATCGACCGGGCCCCGACCGAGCGGCACAACTGCATACGCGCTTCGGTCTCCGCAACCAGCTCAGCCAGGAGCCTCGCAGCCTCGGTTCGGGTGGACGCCAGCGCTGACAGGCGGTCCTCGAACAGGGAGAGCTCCATGCCGCCCTTGAGGTCGATGCCGAAGAGCGCGGCACGTTGCGGGGCGAGTCCCTTCACCAGCGCCGCAATCAGGGTGGACTTGCCGGAGCGGGTCGCACCGACGATCAGCCAGTGCGGAGCACGCCGAAGATCGATCGTCCAGGCCCGGCCGTCCTCCAACAGGCCGACCACCGCCCGCAGCACGCGCGGTTTCAGCTGATAGGGCGCGACGGGCGCCCGGAGCGGGTCCCAGGCGAGCGCGGACAGGGTGACGAACCCGCGCTCGTCGGAGAACAGGCGGACCGCATGCACCCTCCACGCGTGCGTCAGCGCCTCGGCCGCGGAGAGGAAGTGATCAGGCACCTGCCCGGGGTGAAGCCGCACCACCACATCCAGGCCCCCGCGCCGCAGCTTCGGCACACCCAACCGGGGCGGAACCGGCCGGAGCGGATCACCGCGCACCACCATGTCCCCCAGAAGTGCCCGCCCGGGGCGCTTGGCCACCGCGAGGCCCACGTTCGTAGTCAGCCGCCGCCAGGTCAGACAGACCCGCACGACGGCCACGGGATACCCGACCAGGCACCACCAGACGTAGGGGTGGTCGCGGCGCAGAACCGGCACGATACGGAGCAGGACGAGCACCGCAGCGAGCAGTGCCAACCAGAGGAGCTGCGCCACCATCACGGCCGGCCCCCGTTCTCCATCGCCGTGTTGTGCGCCTCGGTCTCCAGGTCGCGCGCTTGACCGGCGGCCTTGGTCGCGAGGGTCGCGATGTGGTCGAAGAGCTGGGCACCGCTGTCGTCGCGGGCGAACGGGTCGACCTCTTCAGCCAGGTCGCCGAGTTCGCGCAGCACGCCTCGCAGGCGCACCCGCGTCACGCCGCTCATCAGGCGTCGCCGCCCTTGCGCGCCGCCGTCGGTGCGGAGACGGGCACGGGCGTGATGGCGTCGGCACGGAAGGACAGGCCGTGCCGGTCCCCCATCGCCCAGGAGAAGGCGGTCAGGCCTGTGACGTGCACCCGCACGCCCTCCGCGACGCCGACCGGTTCGCCGGAGACACTGATCTCGATGATCGAGGCCCGTCGGCCGTCCTGCCGCACCGCGACGCCGACCGTGTAGACGGTCTGGCCGTCCCGGTCCTTCCTGATCTCGCCGGTCTCGCGGTTCGCGACCCTAGCTTCGGGGGCAACGATGCAGGTCATCGTTCCGAGCCGGGTTCCGTCCACGGGAATGGACTGCATGAGAGCACGCTCCTAGGTCACCAAGGCCGCCTGACGTCAGTCGTCAAACGTACTTACCTTTGGCGTTTCGATGATGCCCCGCCTTGACGGCCCGATGCAAGCGATTCATGCTTACGTTTAACGGCTAGCAACTGACGACAGACCTAGAGATGGCGCCCGACCTGGGCAAACGACCACGCTCGAACCCTCGAACGACACGACACACGCGAAGCGGGCTCCCCCGACGCCCGCGCCAAGGGGTCAACACATGGCGATCATCCGGAACGAGGCACTGCACAAGCAGGTCGCGGTAGCAATGCGGCAGGCGATCGCCGCCGGCGAATGGCCGCCCGGCACGCAGTTGCCCACGGAGACCGATCTCGCCCAGAAGTACGGCGTCTCCCGACCAACCGTCAGGCTCGCCGTGGCAGCTCTCCGCGGAGAAGGCCTGTTGGACGTGAAGCAGGGGCGCGGCACCTTCGTTCGCACGACGGTCCACGGGCCCGCCAGCGCCATGGCGCGCACGGTCACTCGCCGGGGCGAAGCCTTCGAGACGCCCATCGACGCATGGTTCGGCCAGAGCGAGGAGCCGACCGTCTACCGCACGCGGACCGACGCGATCACTGCGCCGCTGTTGGAGATGGAACAGGACGAACTGATGCTCGGCTGCGACCGACTGATCAGCGCCCCGTCCGGCGACGGCCGAGCCCTGCACCGCCTACTGCTCCCCGTGGAGCGCATCGAAGGCACTTCCCTCGCCCAAGAGCCGCGCACCACTCCGGCCAAGGCGTACGCGACGCTGGCCGTCGGACGCGAACTGGCCTGGCGCGAGCGGGTCAGCGCACGCGTCCCCCAGCCCGACGAGCGGCAGGCCCTGCACCTCTCGGAGGCCGCCGTACTGCTCGTCGTTCACCGCGTCACCTACGACCAGGGGCCAGGTCTGCCCCTGCTGCTCGAAGAGACCAGGCTTGGCGCTGAGACCACCGGCCTCACCTACGACATCACCGCGGGCGAGCCCAAGCGCGCCGCCAAGGCCGCCGACGTGAAGCGGTAGTACCGGGGCTGTCGCAACCTTGCTCTACTTGTTCAAGCGGCGGCGCATCCGCGCCGCCGGGCGGCCCCAGCCGCCCCGGCCGGGCATGCGGCCTTGCGGCCGTTCCGGGCCGGGCGGCTGGCCGCCCGTTCGCTGCCGCGCGGTGGCTGGCAGCCGACGGGGAGAAGCTTTACGCACCTTGCCGGGCCGGGGCCCGCGTCGGGCAAGGACGGGGGGCCACTCGGCCACATTGCGGTCAGGCCCAGAAGCCCTGACCGAGTCGCAGCAGCTTACGGCCCCCCGACCATGCCCGACCCCAACCCCGCAAGGACACCGCCCAAAGCTTCCCCCCGCCGGCCGTGGTCACGCACCCGCCCGCCGCGCGTGAGCCGCCAGGCACAGCAGTTCTTCAAGGCTCAGCCACCCCTCAGGGACACCCTCCAGCCGAACCACCGGCGCGCCTTGAGCGTCGGTGTCGGCGATCGCCCGCAGCGTCGAACGCTCCACCCCGCACAGGCCCAGCAACCCGTTCAGCTCGCCCGCTGTCCGCCGCGCGGCTCTCCACCCAGCCGCGTAGTCCACGCCCGGCAGCCACACCCACGAGTCCGGGTCGAGGCCCGCCGCCAACTCCGCACCGAAGTCGTCGTCCCCGTCCAACAGTGCTTCAACTCCCTTGATCCGCAACCGAACCAGCTCATCCGTGCACAGACATGCCGAGGAGCCCGATACCATCGGCACCGGGTTCCGACCCACCGGACCACCCCATCTCCCGCCAAGGTCACGGGGTGGTCCGGTACGTCTTCAGTTGTCCCTGATCACGTCAGATGCGCTCTCGCGTCGTCTCCTCCGCTCCCTTGCGCCAGATCCGCCGCACTAGCTCCGCCCGGGTACGTTCGGCGTAGTCCGGTTCGGCGCACCACTGCGCGACGTCACGGTGAGTGGCGCGGCGCCCCGGCGAAACCGCCCTGACCGGCCACGAGAACTGGCCATCCAGGAGCCACCAGGTCCAGGCGCGGTCCCACTGGACCCGCAGCCGCCGGATCACGAGGGCGCCCCGGAATCCGCCGGGTACAGCAGGACCACGTTTGGCGTCAGGCCCTGGAAGGCGAGCGCCCGCACTTCCCCATACGTCGCGAGCCGGTGCCCGATCTGCTGCACCGCCGACGACCCGAACAACTCGTCAAAGTAGTCCTGCTGCTCCGCGCTGAGCGGCAACGCGCGCAGCGCCCCCAGGAGCGCGGCCAGCGCGTCCGGCAACCTTGAGAACCGCGCAGGTTCCGTCACGCCCCGGACCTCCACCACCACCGGGAACGGGTACAGCGCAGCCCCGTCCGGCTCCGCACCCCTGCCGGCCGTCGGTAGTCCCGCCCCAGCCGCACCACGACCTCGAAGCGTCATCACTTCGCCGACACCTCCCCCACGCGGCGCGGGTGCCACCGATGGACACCGACCACCCCGCCGTTCACCGTTACGTACCGGGCCGCCGCCTTCCGCAGCCCAGCACCGCAGTAGAAGCACCGCGTCGCCGTCGACCCGAGAACCCGCCCGACCCCCATCACGCACCGCCTTCCGGGCCAACCAGCGCCCAAACGATCTTCCCGACACCTTGCGGCCGAGGCGCGCAGCCCCACTCCAGGGACAACGTCTCCACCAGGTACAACCCTCGGCCCGCGCAGTCGTCCGGCCCCGCGAACCGGCGGATCGCCGGCTTCTCACTGCTCGCGTCATGCACCTCGATCCGGAGGTGGCCGCAGACGATCTCCAGGCGAACAGCGATCTGGCGGCCCGGCGGGACCCGTCCGTGCACCACCGCATTGGTCACAAGTTCCGATAGGACCAACTCGCCTACAGGAAGAAGGCGTTCGACCGAACGCGCTTCGTCCAGGTACTGCCGGAGTAGGTCCCGAGCAATGCCGACGGACTTCCGGTGGCGCGGCAGCCAGCGCGTGTATACCGGGAGCGCTTCAATCATTCCGGGCACGTCAGAGTCCCCTTCGGGCAGGCCATTGATGGCGGTCGGAGACGCTCTCCAGGTCTGGCCAGGATGAGAATCACCGGGCGCGGAGCGACAACCCTCGATCACACTCCGATGTTGCATCGCAGGTCAGGGCGTTCCTACCGCGTTTGGGGGACGTTTGGGACACTTCGCCGCTATGGTTCGTCCGTCCCACATGGGCCGAGGAGGCGAACCATGAACCACGCTCTCCGCCGAGCGTTGGCGAATGCCAAGATGACGGAAACACAGCTCGCAGAAGCCTGCGGAGTCGACGTCAAGACGATCAGCCGCTGGATCGCCAACCCAACCCGCATCCCACACGCCCGGCATCGGTGGGCAGCCTGCGAAGCGTTAGGCGAGGAGGAAACAGCCTTGTGGCCCACAGCCGTTAGCTCAGCGCTCAAAACAGGACCGGACCGCGAGATCGTCCAGGTCTTCCCGTATCGGTCGGCCGCGCCGTCCTCCCTCTGGCGCTCATTGATCACCAAGGCGCAGAAGGAACTGACGTTCGCCGGCTACACCAACTACTTCCTGTGGTTGGAGCAGGCCAACCTTGCTGGCGCGCTCCGTCGAAAGGCTCAGGCCGGTTGCAGGATTCGATTCCTGATCGGCGACCCGGACAGCCCGGTGACCGAAGCCCGGGAGACGGAGGAAGGAGTACCGCTCACCCTGTCCACCCGCATCGCCGTGACGATAGGCGAGCTGGAACGCCTTCGCTCGGTCGGGAACATCGAGGGCCGGTTCGAGACCGGACACGTCAATCTGTCCGTCTTCCGGTTCGACGATGAGATGATCGTGACGCCGATTCTCGCCCGCAGGGTCGGCCATGATTCACCGATGCTCCACCTGCGGCGGAGTCAGTCTGACGGCATGTTCGACCGCTTCGCCGACCACGTCGAGGAGCTTTGGGGGCGGGGGCGGAACATCTGGGAGGCGACCGAGCATGGCCAGGCGTGACTACGAAGACGATCCGGACGCTCCCGAGCCCAACAGTCTGGTTCCGGCTGCTTCCGTGGTCGTCATGGACGGGGCCGGCCGAGTCCTGCTGCACCGACGCACCGACAACGGCATGTGGGCACTGCCCGGCGGAAAGATGGAGCTGGGCGAATCCCTCGCAGGATGTGGGATCCGCGAGACCCGCGAAGAGACGGGAATCGAGGTCGAGATCACTGGGATCGTCGGCACCTACACGAACCCGGGCCACGTCTTCGCGTACGACGACGGAGAGGTCCGCCAGGAATTCTCCATCTGCCTCCTCGGACGAGCCACCGGTGGCGCGCTCCGCACCTCGGACGAGTCCTCCGAAGTTGCCTGGTTCGACCCGGACGAGGTGGATGCGCTACCCATGGTCGCCAGCATCCGTAAGCGGCTCAACGACTGGCGCGGCGGACAGATCCCTGTTGTCCGGTAGCTAAGGAGCTCCCGCACGACACCCGGGGCATCACCCGGGCCCGAGCGAGTGTCGCGAGCCCCCTCCTGCGCTGGCCGCCTACACGGTGCAGCAGCCCAGGAGGGGGCTCGCAAGCGTCTGCCGGCCGTTCCCTTGCTGTCCTTTTCAGAGGTACAGCCCGGTCGAGCCCTCCGTGTCGCCGAAGCGCATCGCCGCCACGGCGTGCAGGTCACGCTCGCGTAGCAGCACGTACGTGGCGCCGCGGACCTCGACCTCCAGCTTGTCCTCCGGGTCGTACAGCACCCGGTCACCCGGCTCGACGGAGCGCACGCTCTGGCCGACCGCAACAGCTTCCGCCCACGCGCACCTTTTACTTAGCTCCGCGGTCGCGGGGATGAGGATGCCGCCGGTCGAGCGGCGCTCGCCCTCGCTGCCCTCGGTCTTCACCAGGACCCGGTCGTGCAGCATCTTGATCGGCAGCTTCTCGCCCAGCCGGTCGTGGCGCGGGGAGTCGTGCGGCTCGGGCTGCTGGGTCCGTTCGTCGTTCGTACTCACGCCCCGACCGTACCGCTCCGGGGGCCCCGGTGTGACCCGGGGCCCGGCATCCGGGCAGCCCGGCCACCACCCGGCCGTACCGCGGGGCCGGCCGTACAGCGGAGCCGGACATGCGGCGGGGCCGGACGCCGCGCGTCCGGCCCCGGGGCCCGCGGCGGGTCAGTCCTTGCGGCGCCTGCGCGAGGAGGCGACCAGCAGCACCAGCCCGGCGCCGACCAGCGCGGCCGGCACGATCCGCTCCTTGCGCGGCTGCCCCTTCTCGTCCACGAACTGCGCCTTGACCTTCTCCACCGCGGCGTTGGCCGCCACGTACGCCCGGCCGGCCTTCTCCTCGACGCTGGCCACGGCCTTCGCCTTGACCTGGGCGGTGATGGTGGTCGGGTGCACGCGTACGGCGAGCTCGTCCAGGGTCGCCGCCAGCTGGGTGCGGGTGCGCGCGATGTCCGCCTCGATCTGGGCGGCGGTGCGCGCCGCCTTGTCCTTCGTGCTCGCCTCGCCCACTCGGGCCACCCCACTTCACTGAATGTTGTCCTGTGCGACTGACCCAGTCTGTCAGTTGCCGCGTCGGGCCGCGCGGCCCCACCCACCATCGGAGGTAAGTTTGCGGTGGCACGACGACCGTCCACCTCCGAGGAGAGTTCAACCGTGACCGAGCGTCTCCAGCCCGGCGACACCGCGCCTGCCTTCACCCTGTCCGACGCCGACGGCAACCAGGTGTCCCTCGCCGACCACCTCGGCCGGAAGGTGATCGTCTACTTCTACCCGGCCGCGCTCACCCCCGGCTGCACCAAGCAGGCCTGCGACTTCACCGACAACCTGGAGGTCTTCGCGGGCGCCGGGTACGACGTCATCGGCATCTCCCCGGACAAGCCCGAGAAGCTCGGCAAGTTCCGCGAGGCCGAGGACCTCAAGGTCACCCTGCTCTCCGACCCGGAGAAGACGGTGCTCACCGCGTACGGCGCCTTCGGCGAGAAGAAGCTGTACGGCAAGACGGTGACCGGCGTGATCCGCTCCACGGTCGTCGTGGACGAGCAGGGCAGGGTCGAGCGCGCCCTGTACAACGTCAAGGCCACCGGGCACGTCGCCAAGCTGCTGCGCGACCTGGAGGTCGAGTCCGCCTGACGCCCCCGCGCGCGGCCCGCGGCGCCCGGTGCACGGCGGTGTCACTCTGTCACCGCCGTGTACCGGTGGTGTCCGCACTCGGCGAACTGCCGTCCGGGCCGCGGGCGCAGGCCCTACCGTTCTGCACACCGGGTCCGTCACGCCCGGAACGTTTCCTCACCACTGGAGTCACCGTGCAGAGCGTCAGAACCGGATCCGCCCGTCTCGCCGTCACCGCGGGTGCCGTCGCGGCAGCCCTGGCGCTCACCGCCTGCGGGCCCGAGAACACCGAGGGATCCGGTCCGACCGCACAGCCCACCGCCGGCCCGGCCACCGCCACCGCCGCGCCCACCGGCGCACCGGCCCCCGCGGCCTCCACCCCGGCGCCCCCCGCGTCGGCCAAGCCCACCGGCAGCGCCCCGGCCGGCAAGCGCCAGGTCGTCGAGGCCGCCACGGCCGGCGGCCTCACCCGCGCCACCGGCGCCGGCGCCGTCACCGACGTCCCGGTCGACCCGGGCGAGATGCGCAGCGGCATGCACCTGGTGGTCGCCAACTACGAGAAGCCCGGCCAGGCCTCCGGCCGCCGGATCCTGGTCGTCGCCGTGGACAACGTCCCCGAGGACCCGAACAAGCGCCGCGAGCACCTGTGGCGCGGCCTGATCGACCACGCCCTGCAGAACGGCTCGACCGGCTCGCCGACCACCGCCACGCCGTACGCCGCCGGCCCGCTCGGCGGCTCGGTGGAGTGCCTGTCGCTGCCCGAGGCCCCGACCACCGACGTCGTCTGCGGCTGGGCCGACGGCTCCACCGCCGGGGTCGCGCTCTTCCCGCAGACCACCCCGAAGGCCGCCGCCGCCCTGTTCACGGCCATGCGCGGCGACCTGGAGAAGTAGCCCGCGCACGGGCGGCCCGGGAAGCAGCCCGTGCGCGGCGGCCCGGAGGATTGACCACCGGACCTGCTGCACCAAAGAGCGGTGGCGGCACACCCCCCGACCGGGTGCACCGCCACCGCCGTCCTCACCTCAGTGGACCCGGCTCATCGGACCCGGTCGCCCGGGGAATCGATCAGCAGGCGCCGAGGTCGCTCCAGACACCCCACGAGCCACTGGCCGCGGGGTCGTCGCCCTTGGTCCACCACTTGTTCTGGTAGTAGTGGCCCTTCCACGACACCTTGGTCGGGGTGGCGTAGGTGGTGCCCGCGTCCCAGCTCGGCGCACCCGCGCAGGTGCCCGAGGTGGCCGTCGCGGTCGCGGTGGCGGTCGCCGTCGAGGTGGCGGTCGCGGTAGCGGTGGTCGTCGCGGTCGGGGTCGGCGAGGAGGTCGAACCGCCGGTCGAGCCGCGGGTCAGGTCGCCCTTGAGGCCGTACAGCGTGCCGCCGACGTTGACCGTCCAGTTCGACGGGGTCGAGACCGGCAGGTAGTAGACGAAGTCCATGTCGATGGACGCGCCCGGCGCCAGCGACTGCCAGCCCGGCAGCTTCACCGAGACCCGGTTGTAGGTGCCCTTCAGACCGCCGACGTTGCTGCCCGTGTGGTCCTGGCGGATCACCTGGCTGCCGAAGCCGGACTGGTCCTTGGCGTTGCCCGGGGCCGAGACGCCGTAGTCGAACTGGAACTCGGTGCCGCCCGGCAGGGTGACGGTCGAGTTGTTGACGATGTGCAGCTTCGGGTTGATCGGGTAGTTCGAGTCGCCCAGCGCGAAGTTGGTGAACGACACGTCGATCGGCAGGGTCTGCTGCGGCAGCGGGATCGTCGAGCGGGTCGCACCGTACGGCGAGGCCGCCTTGAACTTGTCGTACATCAGGTCGGTCAGCGTGTTGCCCGGGACGTACTGGCCCTTGGCCGCGTCCCAGCGGTAGTCGCCGGCCAGCTCCCAGATCATCGTGCCGCCGACGCCGTTGCTGACCACGTAGTCGGCCTTGGCGCCCACCGACTGCTCGTCCTCGGTGGAGAGGAAGACCTTCTTCTGCGCGTTCCACAGCCACGGCGCCACCAGCGTGGAGTCGTAGTTGCGGGCGTAGGTGCCCTGCAGCGCGGTGTCGGTCACGCCGTACGTGGACAGGTAGTCCGGGACGACGCCCTTCTCCAGGTTCTTGGCGTGCCACATCGGGTTGGAGCCCGCCGGGGACTCCTTGCCCGCGTCGTCCTTGTCGTGCCACAGGTTGTCGATGCCGACGGCGCCGTCACCGCAGGTGGTCAGGCCGGAGCCGACCGGGCAGTTGTTGGTGGACGCGGTGCCCCAGAGGCCGTTGGTCCCACCGGTGACGTTCTTGAAGCCGCGGGTGTAGTACGGCAGGCCGACGTTGATCCGGCCGGCCGGCATCGAACCGCGGAAGTAGTGGAACGCCCAGTCGGTGTTCAGGTAGCCGATGCCGCCGTACTGCGAGGTGCCGTACACGTTGGCGGCGGCGAGCTCGCCGTCCTTGCCGTCGTCGAACAGCGAGGCGTTCGGGCCGACGTACTTGTTCCAGGCGCCGTGCAGGTCGTACGACATGATGTTGACGTAGTCCAGGTACTGGCCGATCTGGAACGTCTCCATGCCGCGCAGCAGGTAGCCGGAGGAGGGGGCGGCGACGGAGAGCAGGTAGTGCTTGCCGTCGGTGGCGCCGGCCCGGTCCAGCTTCTCGCGCAGGGTCTTCATCAGCGCCGCGTAGCCCTTGTTCAGGGAGGCGCGCTTGCCGTTCGCGAGGGTCCAGTCGGCCGGGTTGCCCGCGTCCTTCATCGAGGTCGGGTACTCGTAGTCGATGTCGACGCCGTTGAAGCCGTACTTCTTGATGAAGTCCACGGCCGAGTCGGCGAAGGTGTTGATGCCCGCCTGGTTGACGCTGCCGTCGGCGTTGACCGTCATCGAGTAGAAGCCGCCCGAGCCGACGCGCTTGCCGTCGTCCCCGAAGTAGCCGCCGGTCTCGGCCCAACCGCCCACCGAGATCAGGGTCTTCACGTTCGGGTACTGCTTCTTGTACTTCGTCAGCAGGTTGAAGTGCCCCTTGTAGGGCAGGGTCGGGTCGAGCTCGGCACCGGCCACCCCGGGGAAGGAGATCCCGGTGGCCTCGTTCTTGTCGTTGTCCGTACCGACCGACAGCTTGTTGTCGCCGCCGACGTGCCCGAAGGCGTAGTTCAGGTGGGTGACCTTGTCCCAGGGGATGTTGTTCACCAGGTAGGGCGCCGTGCCGTCCTTGCCGGTACGCCAGCCCGTGAAGTAGCCGATGATGCGGCGCTGGTGGTCCGCGCCCATCTTCTCGCGGCCCTCGGTGTCGTACACGCTGCAGTAGGGGACGTCGACGCCCGGCGTCGCGTACAGGCCGTCGGGGCGACAACTCGCGTTGTCCACCGTGGCGGACGCCTGCGAGGGCACCGCGCCCAGGGTCGCCACCAGCAGGCCGGCCAGCGAGGCCGCGGCCAGCGACGCCATGCCCGCCCGGGCGGCCGGGCTCTTGCGGCGGCGGACAGCGGTGGGACGCTGCTCCGCCGTGCTACGGATCAACACTCGGTCCTCCTGGAGAGAGTGTCGGCGCGTGCCCGTGGGGGAGCACGCACGTGGGGGATTGCAGATTGGCGCCGAAGCTATGTGGTCTGAACCACATAGGTCAATAGGTCTGTACCAATTGGCCGTCAAATCCCGAAGATCCGAGGGTCAAACGTCCATGCGGCGCCGACTGTGGCGGGCCACCCGGACCCGCGTCCCGCACGCGGTCGAACACCACGCCCGGCGCGCGTGCAACTGCCGGAAGAACAGGATGCAGCCCGGCGCCGGACACGCCCGCAGCTGCCCGGCGGACCCCCCGGTCAGCAACTCCACCGCCGCCTGCGCCAACCGCCCCACCAGCACCGCCCCGCGCTCCCCCGACAGGCTCCGGCGCACCGGCGCACCCGTCCCGGCCGCCGGCAGCTCCAGCCAGCCCGGCGCCGACCGCACCGCCGCATTGACCGCCGCCACCTCCGCCGGCGCGGCCGGCTCGCCCGCCACCACCGCGGTCAGCACCGCCCGCAGCGAACGCCGCAGCTCCAGCACCGCCGCCAGGTCCGCCGCGGTGAACTCCCCCGGCGGCAGCGTGGCCGGATCCAGCCCCTCCGCCTGCCCCGCCACCCAGACCGCCAGGTCGGACGGCTCCACCAGCACGTCCACCAGGTGACCGCGCAGGCCGCCCCGCACGAACGTGGTGTTCACCAGGTCCAGCACGGGGTGCTCGCCCCGCACCGGCATCTCGTCCACCGCACCGCGCTCCACCATGAACTAACGGTAACGCGACTTGCCTGGAGTTAGCTACGCCACCTAACGTCTGCACTGTCACCCAGCCGTTAGGAGAACGGGACATGCCCTTCCCCCTGCCCAGCCGCGCCCCCGCCCGCCCCGCCGGAACCGCCCTCCTCGCCTCCACCGCCACCGCCGTCACCGCCCTGCTCCTGCTCGCCGCCCTCGGCGCCCTCACCGACCGGCCCCTGCTCATCCCCCCGCTCGCCGCCTCCATGGCCCTCATCGCCGGCGCCCCCGACCTGCCCCTCGCCCAACCCCGCAGCGTCATCGGCGGCCAACTCGTCTCCGCCCTCACCGGCTACGCCGTCCTCGCCGCGACCACCCCCGCCTACTGGTCCGCCGCCCTCGCCGGCGGACTCGCCCTCGGCGCGATGTCGCTCGCCCGCACCCCGCACTCCCCCGCGGCCGCCACCGCCGTCATCGTCACCCTCACCGCCCCCGACCCCGCCCGCTTCCTCCCCCTCCTCGCCGCCGCCACCCTCGTCCTCACCCTCACCGGCCTCGCCGCCGCCCGCCTCACCGCCCGCCGCTACCCCACCTACTGGTGGTGACCCCGTAACCCCCGCCCACCCCCCGTCGTTCCCCCACCGGGGACGGGCGCCCACGCGACCCGAAGGGCAACCCGACCATGCCGGTCACCTACACCCGCGAACTCCTCACCACCACGGCGGCCGAGGCCGACTCGCTCGACGCCCTGCTGCGCGCCCTCGGCCGCGAGCCCGGCCGGGACAACCGCAAGTACCTGCGCCGCAAGCTCACCGAGTACGCGATCGACACGGCGCACTTCCGCAGCGGCGGGACGGTCTACACCCGAGAGCTGCTCCAGGAGGCGGTGGCCGCATCGCAGAGCGTCGCCGACGTGGTGCGCTTCCTCCGCCTCCGCCAGGCCGGCGGGACCCAGGCACACATCGGACGCCGTATCAAGGCGCTCGGCATCGACACCTCGCACTTCACCGGCCAGGCCCACCAGCGGGGCAAGCCCGGCGGCCGGCTCGTGCCGGCCGAACTGCCGCTGGTCCGGCGCCCGCCGCAGGCCAAGCGGCTGCCGGGGTCGCGGATCCGTCGCGCCCTCGCCGAACTCGGCCGCCGGGAGCGGTGCGAGGGCTGCGACACCGGCCCGCAGTGGCAGGGCCGGCCGCTGACACTGGAGGTCGACCACATCAACGGTGACTGGTCGGACAATCGGCCCAGGAATCTGCGGCTGCTGTGCCCGAACTGCCACGCCGTCACCCCGACCTACTGTCGGCGGACGGGCGACCGGTTGCGGGGGTGGGACGGCGCGGCGGACGGGACGGGAAACGGCGGTGCCCCGAGGGCGGGCAAACCCCTAGACTGAGGGCCATGCGGCCTTGGCGAAATGGCAGCCGCGCGGGTTTTAGGTGCCCGTGGGAGAAATCCCGTGAGGGTTCGAATCCCTCAGGCCGCACTGGGCTTCGAAACGAAGGCCCGTCCGAAGATCACTTCGGACGGGCCTTCGTCGTTCCGGGCCGGACCTCAGCCGAGGAGGGACTGGACGACGGGGGCGAGGGCGCGGAAGGCCTGGCCGCGGTGGCTGATGGCGTGCTTCTCGGCGGGGGTGAGTTCGGCGCAGGTGCGGGTCTCGCCGAGGGGCTGGAGGATCGGGTCGTAGCCGAAGCCGTTGGTGCCGGCCGGGGCGGTGCGCAGGGTGCCGAGGAGGCGGCCCTCGACGACGCGTTCGGTGCCGTCGGGGAGGGCGAGGGCGGCGGCGCAGGCGAAGTGCGCGCCGCGGTGGGGCTCCTCGATGTCGGAGAGCTGGGCGAGCAGCAGTTCCAGGTTGGCGCGGTCGTCGCCGTGCTTGCCGGACCAGCGGGCGGAGAGGATGCCGGGCGCGCCGTTGAGGACGTCGACGCAGAGGCCGGAGTCGTCGGCGACGGCGGGCAGGCCGGTGGCCCGGGCGAGGGCGTGGGCCTTGAGGAGGGCGTTCTCGGCGAAGGTGATGCCGGTCTCGCGGACGTCGGGGATCTCCGGGTAGGCGTCGGCGCCGACGAGTTCGACGTCGAGGCCCCAGTCGCCGAGGATGGCGCGGAGTTCGGCGACCTTGTGCTGGTTGCGGGTGGCGAGGATCAGTCGGGTGGACATGCCCCCAACCCTATGCCTCGGCCACCCGCCGGGGCTCAGCCGCCGGTGCAGACCTTGGTGAGGTTGCCGGCCGCGTCGCCGAGCGGCTTGAGGTCGGGGACCTGCTTGTTGTTGACGGCCTGCTGGACCACGTCGACCTGGGTGTTGAGGTCGCTGATGGCCTTGGCGACGTCGGTGTCCTTGGAGTTCTTCCCGAGCTGGTCGAGGTCGTTCTTGAGCTTCTGGATGGCCTGCCCGGCGGCGACGGCGTCGTTGCTGACGTTGCCGACCGCGGTGGTGACCTCACTGATGTCGTTGGTGATCTTCACGGCGGTGTTGCCGCAGTCGAGGGCCTTCTGGGCCGCCGAGCAGCTGACCGCGCTGAGCGGGAGGATGGCGATGAGGCCGGCCACGGCGAGGGTGGCGGGACGGGTGATGCTACTGGCCATCAGATCCTCCTTGGGGGCGCGGGTTCCGTGAGGACAGACGTCCCAGGAGGGTGCGCGGTTCCCGGTACGGGGTGCTGCGGGAACCGTAAGCGCTCCGGGCCCGGCCTGTACAGCGGCGGGCCCGGAGCGCCCGGGGCGCGCCGGTGTCAGGCCTCCAGGGCCTTGCGCTGGATCTCGTCGAGCTCGGCGCAGCCGAGGGTGCCGAGGTCGAGCAGGCGGTCGAGCAGTTCGCGGTCGAAGGGGGCGCCTTCGGCGGTGCCCTGGACCTCGACGAAGCGGCCGTCGGAGGTGCAGACGATGTTCATGTCGGTCTCGGCGCGGACGTCCTCCTCGTACTGGAGGTCGAGCATGGGGACGCCGTCGATGATGCCGACGCTGACGGCGCTGACGCCGCCGGTGATCGGCTGGCCCTTGGCGCGCAGCAGCTTGCGCTCGCGGGCCCAGGAGACGGCGTCGGCGAGGGCGACGTAGGCGCCGGTGATGGCGGCGGTGCGGGTGCCGCCGTCGGCCTGGAGGACGTCGCAGTCGAGGACGATGGTGTTCTCGGCGAGGGCGCGGTGGTCGACGACGGCGCGCAGCGAGCGGCCGATGAGGCGGCTGATCTCGTGGGTGCGTCCGCCGACGCGGCCCTTGACGGCCTCGCGGTCGCCGCGGGTGTTGGTGGCGCGGGGGAGCATGGAGTACTCGGCGGTGACCCAGCCCTCGCCGCTGCCCTTGCGCCAGCGGGGTACGCCTTCGGTGACGCTGGCGGTGCACAGCACCTTGGTGTCGCCGTAGGAGATGAGGACGGAGCCTTCGGCGTGCTTGCTCCAGCCGCGTTCGATGGTGATGGGGCGGAGCTGGTCGGGGGTCCGGCCGTCGATGCGTGACATGCGACCGAGCGTAGTCGGTTCCGGGCGGTGGTCCGGGAGGCGGCCGCGGCGGGGCTCGGGGGCGGCTGGGCTCGATGGTGGCGGGGCTCGGCGGCGGCGGCTGCCGGACGGCCCGGGAAGCGGTCCGGCCCGCCGTCCGGGTGGGGACGGCGGGCCGGTGGGTGGTGAGCCGGTGGGGCTCAGCTCACATCATGTCCTCGATGTCGGCGGCGATCGGGTCGGCGTCGGTGCCGATGACGACCTGGATGGCGGTGCCCATCTTCACGACGCCGTGGGCGCCGGCGGCCTTGAGGGCCGCCTCGTCGACGAGGGAGGCGTCCTTGACCTCGGTGCGCAGGCGGGTGATGCAGCCCTCGACCTCTTCGATGTTGTCGATGCCGCCCAGACCGGCGACGATCTTCTCAGCCTTGCTGGCCATCTGGTTCTCTCCCTCTGTCTCGGCCCGCCGGCTGCTCTGCCGGGTGCCGTCCTGCGCTGTGCTGGGCTTCCCCGACCGGGTCGGGCGCGGGTCACTACCGGTGCTGACGCGAGTTCAGCTGCAGTGGTGCCGCGCGGCAGCGCGACCAGCATCACCCGGGCAGGACCGATCTGCCACGTTAGTCCACTTTTGGCCCAGTTCCGCGCGCACGCTCTGGATCTTCGCCCGAGGATGACGATCAGCGGGGCTCTGCACCCGGCGCGCGACCTGCAACCAAAGTGGTCTACACCAATATATGTGTACTCCGGTGAACGCAGGAAGGCCCCCGGGTGTTCCGGGGCCGCGTCCCGGTCGCGCCGGCCCCGCGGGGGCCACCGACCGGTCACGGCACTCGGAGGGCGATGATGAGTTCGGCAGGCGCCACGGCACCACGGTCGACGTGGTGGCACACCTTCTACGGCGGCCTCCAGAAGATGGGGCGCTCGCTGCAGCTCCCGGTGGCGGTGCTGCCCGCGGCGGGCCTGCTCAACCGGCTCGGCCAGCCCGACGTGTTCGGCGAGGACGGCCTCGGCTGGGACAACGTGGCCAAGGTCTTCGCCGCGGCCGGCGGCGCCCTGCTCGACTCCTCGCTCGGCCTGCCGCTGCTGTTCTGCATCGGCGTGGCGATCGGCATGGCGAAGAAGGCGGACGGATCGACGGCGCTGGCCGCCGTGGTGGGCTTCCTCGTCTACTGGCGGGTGCTGCGCGCCTTCCCGGAGGACTGCCCGCCGCCCACGGTGCTGGCGCGCGGCTCGGTCTGCGTGGACTTCACCTCGCAGGCCGCGGCCGACGCCGTCTACCAGAACCCGGGGGTGCTGGGCGGCATCCTGATCGGGCTGCTGTCGGCATGGCTGTGGGTGCGCTTCCACCGCACCAGGCTGGTGGACTGGCTGGGCTTCTTCAACGGCCGCCGCCTGGTGCCGATGATCACCGCGCTGACCGGTCTGGCACTGGCCTGCCTGTCACTGTGGGTCTGGCCGCCGATCGGCGACGCCATGACGGACTTCAGCGAATGGCTCGCCGATCTGGACGCGGGGGGCGCCGCCATCTTCGGCGTGGCCAACCGCACGCTGCTGCTGATCGGCATGCACCAGTTGCTGAACACCTTCGTCTGGTTCCAGTTCGGCGAGTTCACCAAGCCGGACGGCGAGATCGTGCACGGCGACATCCCGCGCTTCCTGGCGGGCGACCCGACGGCGGGCCAGTTCCAGACCGGTTTCTTCCCCATCATGATGTTCGCGCTGCCCGCCGCCGCCCTCGCCATCGCGCACGCGGCCAAGCCGCACCGCCGCAAGGAGATCTACGGCCTGATGCTCTCGGTCGGCCTGACCTCCTTCGTCACCGGTGTCACGGAGCCGATCGAGTACTCCTTCGCGTACGTCGCCCCCGTCCTGTTCGCCGTGCACGCGCTGCTGACCGGTGCGTCGATGGGGATCACCTGGGCGTTGGGGGTGAAGGACGGCTTCAGCTTCTCGGCCGGTCTGATCGACTACGTGATCAACTGGGGGCTGGCGACCAAACCCTGGCTGATCATCCCGATCGGGCTCGGCTTCGCCGCCGTGTACTACGCGCTGTTCCGCTTCATCATCGTGAAATTCGACCTGAAGACTCCCGGGCGCGAGGACGAGAGCGAGGTCGAGGACGTGACGAAGGCCTGAGTCGAACGTCCTCCCGAATTCCCGAACAGGGCCCCCGGACCGTGCGTCCGGGGGCCTTTCGACATATTCGGAATGGACCGAATACCCGGAAACACCGACGCATTCCGCATTCCGCGCCGCCCGCCCGCCGACTCCCCCGCGGAGGACCGCCCGGGTGGAGCGGACCGGCCCCCTATGTCCGTGCGCCTCGCCCGCCGGATCGCCCGCCGGACCGGCCTCCGATCCGCCGCCCCCGGCGGCCGGGGCGCGGCAGGCCGCTCCCGGGGCGCCCGGGAGCGGGTCCGGATCGGGATTCGCCGAGCGAGCGGGCGGTGCAGGTGCCCCGCCGGCCCCTCCCGCACCGTCCACGCCGCCGGTCGCGGACCGCCGGCCGCGGCGCCCGCCGCTCGCGTCCGGAGCCGGTCCGGTCCGCGGCGCCCCGGGCCCGGCCGGCCCCGGGCGGGCCGTCCGCCGCGGTCCGCGGCCCCGCCGCCGGGGTGCGTCGGCCACCCCGTTCGGGCACCACCGGCCGGCCGGAAGCCCCCCGGCCCGGCCCGGCCGCTTTTTGTTGCGCAAATAGCCAAAATGCCGATCACGGCGGGTAATCATGATCGTCCATACGCAAGTAGGTTTCGATTTCATAGCGCTTCCCACCAGCACCGCTTTCGGGGGTTCCCCGCCTTCTCCACGCGTGCTACAAAACTGGTCTACACCACGTGTGGTGTAGACCAGTTCGCGGTTCGGCCCCCCTGTGCACCTACCCCCGACCGACCGCCCATGCCGTAAGGAACCCACCCCCATGAGTCAGTCAGCGCAGGCTCCGGCGCCCGCCGCGGCTCCGGCCACGCCCAGCCCCACCAAGCAGTTCGGCCAGAACGTCCTCCAGGGTCTGCAGAAGGTCGGCCGCAGCCTCCAGCTGCCGATCGCCGTTCTCCCCGCCGCCGGCCTGCTGCTGCGCCTGGGCCAGGACGACGTCTTCGGCAAGGACGGCCTCGGCTGGAACAAGGTCGCCGCGGTGTTCGCCACCGCCGGTGACGCGGTCTTCTCCAACCTGCCGCTGCTCTTCGCGGTCGGTATCGCCATCGGCTTCGCCAAGAAGGCGGACGGCTCCACCGCGCTCGCCGCGCTGGTCGGCTTCCTGGTCTACAAGAACGTGCTGACCGCGTTCCCGATCACCGAGGGCGCCATCGTCGACGGCAAGTGGAAGGCCGCCACGTACCAGAACCCGGGCGTGCTCGGCGGTATCGTGATCGGCCTGCTCAGCGCCGTGATCTGGCAGAAGTACCACCGCACCAAGCTGGTCGACTGGCTCGGCTTCTTCAACGGCCGCCGCCTCGTCCCGATCATCATGGCCTTCGTCGGCACCGCCGTCGGTGTGCTGTTCGCCCTGGCCTGGGGCCCGATCGGTGACGCCATCAAGGGCCTGAACGACAGCCTGATCGGTGCCGGCGCGGCCGGTGCGGGCGCGTTCGGCCTGATCAACCGCGCGCTGCTGCCGATCGGCATGCACCAGTTCGTCAACTCGTACGCCTGGTTCCAGACCGGCGAGTTCACCAAGGCCGACGGCACCGTCGTCCAGGGCGACCTGCACCGCTTCTTCGCCGGCGACCCCACCGCCGGACAGTTCATGTCGGGCTTCTACCCGATCATGATGTTCGCCCTGCCGGCCGCCGCCCTGGCCATCGCCCACGCCGCCAAGCCGCACCGCCGCAAGGCCGTCGTCGGCATGATGATGTCGCTGGCGCTGACCTCCTTCGTCACCGGTGTCACCGAGCCGATCGAGTTCGCCTTCGTCTTCATCGCCCCGGCCCTGTACGTCATCCACGCCATCCTGACCGCCGTCTCGATGGCCGTCACCTGGGCGCTCGGCGTGCACGACGGCTTCACCTTCTCGGCCGGCCTGATCGACTACCTGCTCGCCTGGAACAAGGCGACCGACCCGTGGCTGATCATCCCGATCGGTCTGGTCTTCGCGGCCCTGTACTACTTCCTCTTCCGCTTCGCGATCACCAAGTTCGACCTCAAGACCCCGGGTCGCGAGGACGACGAGGAGATCGAGGACGTCACCAAGGCCTGACGCCTCCCCCGGCCGCACCGCACCCCCGGCCCCGCCCCGCCGCTCGCTCCCCCCCGAGC
>NZ_JBSGXP010000132.1:0-24493 GCF_053610105.1 Kitasatospora sp. NPDC054939
CGCCCCACTGGCCCCCCCCCCACACTGGGGGGCGGGCACCACGGCGTCCGCGTCCGTCGGGGGTGCCGGTGCGGGTGGTCAGATTTCGAGCCCCTCCAGCATCTCGGTGACGAGCGCCGCGATCGGCGAACGCTCGGATCGGGTGAGGGTGATGTGGGCGAACAGCGGGTGCCCCTTCAGCTTCTCCACCACCGCCACCACGCCGTCGTACCGGCCGACCCGCTGCTGGTTCTGGTCCGAACCCGGTCTTGGTGGGTCAGCGGGCGAGGCTGACGGCGAAGGGCTTGAAGCCGTGTCGGCGCAGGATGTGGGGCACGACCAGGATCATGGCCTCGGTGGCGCGGGCCGTGGTGATGTCGCCGAGGTCCTCGATCCATGCGGCCGGCCAGCCCAGGTCGCCGAGCAGGCCGGTGACGGTCTTCTTCGCGTGCTGGTCATCGCCCGACAGATAGGCGGTCGGTGGGGTGGCCAGGGTCTCGGGAGCGGTCATGACCGTGAACAGCATGGTGTTGAGGGTCTTGACCACCCGGGTGTCGGGGAGGGCGGACTGGAGCTGCTCGGCGAGGCTGCTGCCGGGATAGCACAGGTCGCCGGGCAGACCGTCATCGGCGTCGCGGGTGGCATTGGAGACATCGACGAGGAGCTTTCCGGAGAGCTCGGTGCGCAGGCCGGCCAGGCGGTCCAGGGCGCTGTCGCCGGGCGTCGCGTTGATCACGATGTCCGCGGTGCGGGCGGTGGTGCGCTGGTCGGCGAAGGCAGTCGGCGGGGCGGTGCCGAGGGCGCGGGCTGCGGTCTCCTCCGGGTTCCGGACGCCGAGGGTGACACGGTGTCCGGCTGCCGAGAGCTTGCCGGCGAGGTTGGCGCCGACGCGGCCGGCGCCCAGGATGCCGATGCTGGTCATGAGGTGGTGCTCCTTGCGTTCTGAGGTGGATGGAGCTGAGGTGTCCGGTCAGGCGATGGTCGACAGGACCTTGAGGGCGGCCGTGTGGATGCCGGGAGCGGCGGCCAGGAAGTCGCGGCTGCCGGTGTTCCAGGGCTCGCCCGCGAGGTCGGTGACGGTGCCTCCGGCCTCGGAGACCAGTAGCGCACCGGCGACCAGACCGGAGCGGACGTCGGAGAACTGCCAGAACGCGTCCATGCGTCCGGCCGCGACGTGGATGAGCTGCATCGTGGCGGGAACGGACACGCGCACGACCAGGCCGTTGACGAGCATGGCGGTGACCGAGTCGCCGATCCGCCGGAAGG
Source organism: Kitasatospora sp. NPDC054939 (assembly GCF_053610105.1). Classification (NCBI taxonomy): domain Bacteria; kingdom Bacillati; phylum Actinomycetota; class Actinomycetes; order Kitasatosporales; family Streptomycetaceae; genus Kitasatospora; species Kitasatospora sp. NPDC054939. The sequence goes on from NZ_JBSGXP010000132.1 coordinate 1,246, forward strand.
TGCGCTCGTCCTCGCCGGGCCTGGCCTGGCCGGTGCCGATGATCGCGGCGCCCAGGTCGGTCTTGGCGGACACCTTCAGCGGCCGGTCGTTGAGGCGGGCACCGCCGCCGGCGACGGCGGTGTAGGTGTCGCCGGTCAGGGGCAGGTGGACGACGGTGAGCACCGGCTGGTTGTCGCGGACCAGGGTGGCGGTCACGGCCCAGTCCTCCATGCCGTGAACGTGGTTGATGTTGCCCTCGGCGGGGTCGACGACCCACCACTCCCCGGGCGGGAGCGCACCGCCGGCCAACTCGTCCTCGGCCCACTGCGATCCGGGCCGGGCCTGCAGCAGCGGCTCCCGCAGCACGTCCAGCACCGCATCGTCGTTGGCGTGGATCTCGCCGACGATCTCCTCCAGACTCACGCCCCGGGCATGCGGGGTGTGGCGGTCGCGCAGCGTGCGGCCTGCGGTCTTCACCGCGGCGGTCACCTCGGACAGGAGCGTCGTGTCGGCGGCGAAAGGCATGGCTGTGCTCATGGCGGGCTCCCTGGATTCGATGTGTGCGGGCGGTTCTTCTCGCGCCTGCACTTCGAAGGTAGGCCTCCCGATCATTAACAACAAGTGCATGCTATTCACTCGTAGAATGACTGGCATGCAACTGGATCTGAACCTGCTCACCGCCCTGGACGCCCTGCTGGAAGAGGGCAGCGTCGCCGGCGCCGCAGCCCGCCTCCACGTCACCGCACCGGCGATGAGCCGCTCCCTGGGCCGCATCCGCAAGGCCACCGGCGACCAGATCCTGGTCCGCACCGGCCGCAGCATGGTCCCCACCCCCCGCGCGCTGGCCATCCGCGCCCAGGTCCACGCCCTCGTCCAGCAGGCCCACCACCTTCTCTCCGCGCAGCAGGAACTCGACCTGGCAGCGCTGGACCGGGTGTTCACCGTGCGCTGGCACGACGCCCTGACCGCCGCCTGCGGCACCGCCCTGACCGTCGCCGTCCACCGCCAGGCCCCCGGCGCCCGGCTGCGCCTGTCCGCCGAACCCGGCACCGACGACGCCGAGTTGCGCCGAGGTGAGGTCGACCTCGAATCGGGCTCCGGCATTCCGACGCTCTCCGACATCCGCCACCGCCTCGTCGGCAGCGACCGGCTGATCGTCGCCGTCCGACCAGGCCACCCCCTCGCCGAAGGCCCGCTGAGCATCGAGCGCTACGCGGCCGCCGAACACCTCACCGTGTCGCGGCGCGGAAGCCTGCGCGACCCGATCGACGACGCCCTGACCACCCGCGGCCTCGAACGACGCGTCGTCGCCGCCGGGCCCACCACCGCCTTCGCGCTGCAACTCGCCCTCGACACCGACCTGGTCGTCGCCGTCCCCGACGCGGTCACCCGCGCAGCCCGGGAACAACTCGGCCTGACCACCCTGCCGCTGCCACTCCCGCTGCCCGACGTCCCCCTGTACCTGCTGTGGCACCAGCGCCACGACGACGACCGCGCCCACACCTGGCTGCGCGACCTGGCCGCCGAAACCGTCCAGGCACTCTTTGCACCACCGACCGCCGCTCGCGGGTCCGGCCATTGAACGGCGCTGTCCCGCATCCCTGGCCCGGCGTCAGGGTCCGGCACCTGGCCCGGTGCCAGGTATCGGCAACGCAGGCGCGTCCCCTCGGCCCTGACCGGTGTGCTGCCAGGGCGAGTCGATGACTGTCCGTCAGTCCAGATCGGCCCAGACCGAGGCCGGCCAGGCCAGGTCGGCCCCGGCGCCGGCGTCGATCACCCGCTCCTGCTGCCGGCGCCGCGGGGCGGGCGCCGCGGCCGAAATCGCGGCATAGCCGGTCGGTGTGGCCGTCATGCCGCGGGCCTGCGGGTGGCGCGCCCGCCCTTGGAGACGATGGTGGTGACGTTCATACGCTTGCTGAACCGGTACGTCATCAGGGGGCTGGCGCTGACCAGTTCCTTGTACAGGACGGCGCTTCGTCCGGTGAGGCGCATGCCGAGCGGGGTGAAGTCGGCCCTGGTGAACTGGATGACCGCGTCGCGGCGGCCGAGGCTGACCGGTTGGTGGAAGTAGCCGAAGCGGAACGGCCTGACGGCCTTGCCACGCATCAGCCGCGCGATGGTGTCGGCGGTGTACTGGGCGGTGGGCAGGCCGCTCTGGCAGCTTCCGTGAAGCTGCCCGAAGGCCAGGCGGACGGCGGCGGCGTCGCCGACGGCATGGATCCGGGGGTGGGAGACCGACCGCAGGGTGGCGTCGACCATGATCAGGCCGCGCTCGTCGGTGGCGATGCCGGCGTCGGCGGCGAGCGGCGACACCTTCACGCCCGCGGTCCACAGGCAGACGTCGGAGTGGACGCTCCGGGCGTCGGCCAGCTCGACGGCATCGCGCAGCACCCTGGTGACACGGGCGCCGGTCTCCACGGTGACACCGAGGCGCTCCAGCGCACGGTGGAGGTGGGCACGGGCCCCGGCCCCCATCATGGCGCCGGGTTCCTCCGGGCTGATCAGCGTGACGTGCAGGCCCGGGTGGCTCTCGGCGATCTCGGTGGCCGCCTCGATGCCGGTCAGGCCGCCGCCGCAGACGGTGACCGCGCCGCCGGCCTCAGCGGTCTCGGTGAGTCGCGCGGCGAGGCGGCCTGCGACCTCCGGGCTGTTGAGGGTGAACGCATGGGTGTCGGCACCGGCTCCGATGCCGGTGACGCCCATGGGACAAGCGACCTCCGGCAGACGTGACAGACCTCCGATGTGAACCACGTCACAGCACTCCGGCGGGTCGGCGAGGGCGTGCCGTAGGCCGGTCGTGCGCTCGGGCTCTGCGGGGAGGGCCGGAGCGCTACCACGGCCGATAGCGGTCTCGCCCGAAGTGTCGAGCTGCGACACTGGGACACATGAGTTCCCGTCGCAGCATCTCGCTGCCCGCCTTCTCCGATCCCGCCGCCGACGCGTCCGGTCCTGCCCAGCCCGGTGGCCGCCGGCTGCTGCCGGTCGAGCAGGGTGCGGACTTCCGTCAGCCGCCGGGTGAGGCCGTGGCCGCGCCGGCTGCGGTCCGGCGCCCGCTTGCGCCCGGCGCTCTGACCTTCTCCGACCCGGACCGGCAGATCTGACGCCCGAGGATCGGCCCCTATGACCGGCAAGGTCAGGGGCGACCGGCTGCCCGGGCCGTCGCGCGGTCTTGCCCCATGCGGGTCTGGAGACGTGCGCCACCGCGCCCCGCTACCGCGGAGACTCCCGGGAACCGGCCGGCTGCGGACGGTGTTCAATGGCTCCGTCATCGCACCGAGCCGGAAGGACACCCCATGGGACGCAGGAAGCCGGGCAAGCCGCGCCGCGAGCGGGCCGCCACCGAGTACACGCTCCAGCAGCTCCGGCCGCCCGGCTACGACGAGTGGATGAGTCCGGCCCCGGGCTTCGACCCCGAGCGGGTCGCCGCCGATCCCAGGCTCTCCCCGCAGGCCGTCGACCTCATGCGACGACTGGCCCGGATGCGCCCTGCCTACGGACCCCAGATCCCGCTGCAGGCCGTGTGGCTGGACATGGCTCTGGACGGCGGCGTCCTGCGACTGCGCCGCCCGGACGCCGGCGTCGCGAGTCTGACCGCCGGCGAACTGACGGGCATGCTCGGCGGGCCGGCCGAAGTGGCGGACGTACGGAACGCGGTGCACGAACTCCACTCCACCGGCATGTTCCTGGTGGAGTCGGGCGACGAGGCCGACACCGTGCTGCGCGTGGTCGTCGGCAGGCCCGCAAAGCCCGGCGATCCGTGGCTGTTCGGCGGTGACGTCTCCCAGCGACCCGGTGCCCAGGACGTGCGTCCCCGGTGACCCGCAGTCCCTGGGCCACGAGGAGGTCGCCGCGTTCGAGGGCGTCGGCTCCGTCGAGCGCGCCCACTGGTCGCCATGGATGAGGTCAAGGTCGTCGTCGCCCATTCCGAGCGCGCGACCCTGCGCGTCGGCGACATGTTCCTGAAGGTGGACCCCGATCAGGCCCGCATCGATCTTGAGGTCGAGGCGATGGCCCTGGCGCCGGTACCGACCCCGGAGGTCCTGTGGCGCAAGTCGCCCGTGCTCGCGATCGCCGCACTTCCGGGGAGGACGCTCGGGCGCCTCGGTGGACCGTCGACCGGGTCGCCGGCGGCGTGGGCCGCGGCGGGCGCCGCCATCCGGAAGCTGCACGACGCGCCGCTGCCGTCCCGGCTGGGCCGAGCCGGCCGGAGCATCGTCGCGTTGGCGGCGGAACTCGACGACGAGTGCGAGTTGCTCGTGACGAACGGCGTCCTGCCCGCCGACCTGGTCACCCGCAACCGCCAGGTCGCCGAGGCCGCACTCCGGCCGTGGACTCCGGCGTTCACACACGGCGACCTGCAGATCGCGCACGTCTTCGTCGACGGCGACGAGGTCACGGGCATCATCGACTGGTCCGAGGCGGGCCAGGGTGATGCCCTGTACGACCTCGCCACCTTCACGCTCGGGCACGAGGAGCACCTCGACGACGTCATCGCCGGCTATGGCACCGACGTCGACCTCGACGTGATCCACGCGTGGTGGTCGGTTCGAAGCCTGCTGGCAGTTCGCTGGCTGATCGAGCACGGCTTCGACCCCTTTGCGCCGGGCTGTGAGGTCGACGTGCTGAGATCCCGGATGTGAGGCTGCATGGGCCCGACTGCTCCACGTGGCATCCTGACGCATCGAGCAGGCCATCCTCCTCAAGCGCACCTCCTGCCTGACCACACTGACCCGGCCATGCAGGCGCCCGCAAAAATAATCGTCCAGATACCGTGGACGTCCGGGGTGACGGCGAAGGTGGAGACCGCGAGGCCAACCGTGCGCTGCACACGATCGTGCTGGTCCGCATGCGTCACGACCCGCGCACCCGTGACTACGTCGCACCCCCGAAGGACTCAAGACGAAGGACATCTTCGGATGCCTCAAGCGCTTCGCCGCGCGAGAGTGTGCCGCCAACCTCACCAGCGCACTCGGCGGCACACCCGGGCTGTTCCCAGCAGCTTGACGGTCTATGGAGCTTCAGAGCCGAGCCCGACCACACCCCTCAAGCGTCACCCCGGTCGTCAGCGTCTCTGCTGCTTACGGAAGACGGAGGGCGCGACGCCCACGTGGCGGGTGAAGAGCCTGGTGAAATAGGCGGGGTCGGGGTATCCGACGTCCCGTCCGACGAGGGAGACGGGCCGGTCGGTGTCGGTGAGCAGGGCTTTGGCCTGGTCGATCCGACGCCGTGTCAGGTACACCGTGGGCGGGGAACCGGTGATCCGGCGGACGGCGGCGATGAGCGTGTCGCGGGACACCGCCAGTTCCTTGGCGACGGCGCCGATCCGGACCGGGCCGTCGGCGGCGTCGAGTAGTTGCAGCGCACGACGGCCGAGGTCGCGCTGCGCGCGCCCAGGATCCGCGGACCTCCTCAGGCCTCTGCCGACCGCGCTGATCAGGGCATGGAGGGAACTCGTGGCGGCGATATGGCTGTCGAGTGATTCGGGCCCGGTGAGCAGGTCCAGGACCCGGACGCACAGCTCACGGGCCTCGCCGGGATCGGCCGGTCGGGCGACCGGGTGCTCCGCGCCGAGATAGCCGAGGCCCCGGTAGGCCGCCGCGGCAGGCCCCTCGAACAGCACCCAGTACTCGTCCCAGCCGTCCGGCGACGGGCCGTAGCGATGGCTGATCCCGGGCGGCAGCCAGAAGAACGACCCCGGCCGAACCTCGTGACGGCCCCGGCCCCGGAGCTCCAGGAACCCCGCCCCCCGGAGCACGAGGACACCGGCGTAGCAGTGCAGGATGCGTTCGGCCTGAAGGCGACGCTGGCCGAAGGTCCGCCCGGCCCCGGTCACCGCGATGCCCAGCGCCCGCACGCTGTCCGGCGGAGTGCGGTACCGCCCCACAACGTCCGCCCCGCCCTCGCCCGCGTCGGCCGTCACTGCACCACCTCCGTCGACAATCGTCCAAGTTCCCTCGGGATCCGTGCATTGTGCCTCGTTGGCACCAGGCCCGACGATCGCGTCATGACTATGAGACAGCCGGACCGGCCACTGCCGACCACTCTCACTTCCAACGGCCACCGCCTGGAAGCGAGCGACCGCAGACTCGGCCGTCTGGAACCGGTCCCGGACGCCGAACGCCACGACCCGCGCGACCTGCGGCTCCGCCTCGCCCAGCACGGCTACCTCTACCTGCCGGGATTCTTCGACCGCACGACGATCGAGGACTTCCGCCGCCACTACTTCGCCACCCTGAGCGCGACCGGGCTGACCCCACCGGACTCAGATCCGCTCGACGGGCTCGCCGGGTCCGCCGGAAGCCTGGACCGGGCGCGCATGCGCCACCTGCTGTTCCAGCAGATCGTCCCGGGCCAGGAGTACGAGGCTCTGTGCCGGCATCCGCACCTGGTCGCCTTCTATCGAAAGCTGTTCGGCACCGACGACATACATCTGCACCGCAGGAAGATCATCCGCCATGTCGGACCGGGCGAGTCCGGCATCGGCACTGCTACGCAGGCCCACTACGACCTCGTCTACCTGCGCGAGGGAACCGACCGGGTCGTCTCCTCCTGGATCCCGCTGGGCGACTGCCCGATCGCCCAAGGTCCTCTCGTCTACCTGGAAGGCAGCCACCACCGCGTCCTGGCGGACGAGGCCGCCGGCCGCCTTCCCCGCCCCGCCGCGTCGATCACCGCGGACCTGCCCGCCCTGGCCGAGGAGTACGACGCCCGGTGGCTCGTCACCGACTTCGCCGCAGGCGACCTCATGGTGCACAGCGCCCACATCATCCACGCCTCCCTCGACAATCAGGACCCCGCCGGTCGCTTCCGCCTCTCCACCGACATCCGCTACCAGGCGGCCTCGGACCCGATCGACACCCGATGGCAGAACCACTGGCACGATCAGGACGGCCTGTGACACCACGCCTGCACTGCCAGCCTCCTGCCCCTGCCCCTGCCCATGGACCTGCCGCTGCCCGAACAGCTCCAGGTCGTCTTCTGCGAGCGATGGCGGATCCGCCGGGGCTGTACAAAGAAGGGCTCCCGACGCGGGCGGAAATACGGTTGCCAGGCCCGACCGTTCTGCAGCACAGTAGGCGCATCAGCCCGGCACCACCGCCACGGAGAGGAACGTACGTGATGAGCAGCAGCCAGTCGTATCAGCGTTTCTCAAGTTCTCAGCAGAGCCAGGGGTATCCCTCCGCGCGGTAGACCGGCACCCGAACGTGCCTGGCCGCCCCGGGGGACTTCCCCCACCAGGGCGGCCATTCTCGTTGCCGCCACGCAGTGCCGGATGGTGCAACTGGCAGCACGCCTGACTCTGAATCAGGAAGTTCGAGGTTCGAATCCTCGTCCGGCAGCGCAGTACCCGGAGAGTTGGCCGAGTGGAAAGGCAGCGGCTTGCTAAGCCGTCGTCGGGGTCACACCCGCGCGCGTTCGATCCGCGCACTCTCCGCGCAGCACAGGGCAGTTCACGGAGGAGCCATCCGGCAGACGTCGGCCTCGGTCATGAAGACCGTTGGGATGCGCGAGCATCCGTGCGGGGTCGCCGCCCCCACTTCCTCCGCCAAGGGCGAGCTGGGCATGGGAGAGCCCAAGGGTCTGTAACACCCCCGCTTCGGCTGTGCCGGTTCGACTCCGGCCTCGCCCACCTCCGTGGTGCCAGCCCGAGTCACTGGTCGAGTGTCGAGAAGACCGGCCCCTGCTGGAACCGAGGACTGCCCCCACGTCGCAGGGCCATGCGGTGCCGTCCGGCCAGAGCGGTCCGTCGGGGCCGAGGCGGGTGAACATGGGGTGGGCGGTGAGCAGTCCGGCGTCGCGGGCGGCACGTACGGGCGGCGCGGCGACGATGTCGCCGAGCGTGCCGATGCCGGGAGCATCGCCTCGGATGCGGCGCGTGGCGAGGTCGAACAGGGCGCGGCCGTCGATGTCGTCGGGCAGGAAGCGGGGAGGCCGTTTGGTGACCCGGCGGACCTCGGCGACGGCCGCGAGGTCGGCGGCGATCTGGGCGCCGGAGTTGCCCCCGCCGACCACGACCACCTTCCCTCCTTGCCCGCCATCGGGCAGGAGGGCCCCATTCCCGCCGAAGCCGGCTGCGCCGCGGCAGTCGTAGGTGTGCAGCTGGCGGCCGGTGAAGTCGGCCCGTCCCGGGACGGCGGGGACGAACGGCCGCTCCCATGAACCGGTGGCGAGGATGACGGCCTGGGCGTGCCACCGGCCGGAGTCCGTGCGGGCGATGAACCCGCCGTCGTGCCGCTCGACTCCCTGCACCGAGACCGGGCGGTGGACCGGAAGCTCGTAGCGCTTCTCGTACTCGGCGAGGTAGCCGACGACATGCGCCGCATCCGGGTACTCTGCCCCGGCCTGGCCGGGCATGGGGCGGCCGGGCAGGGTGGGGGCACCTCCCAGCCGAAGAGTACGCGGCGGGCGAGAAGAGCCGCAGGCTGTCCCAGTAGTTCTGCCAGGCGCCGCCGGCCGCGGGGGAGGCGTCGAGGAGGGCGAAGTCGAGCTTGGCGCGGCGCAGGTAGTACCCGGCGGCCAGTCCGGCCTGGCCCGCGCCGACGACGAGCACCTGCGTGCGGTGCGTGCTCACCGCGGCCGTCCGGGAGCCTGGGCCCATCGCTGCGTCATCGCCCTGCCTCCGTTGTCCGGCTGTCCGAGCAGGATTGCGGCCGTCGGGCTACTTGTTCGCCGTGCGGCGGTGGGTGAAGACCAGCGCGACGAGAGCCAGGCCCACAACGCCGCCGATCAGCTGCATGCCGACGAAGCCGGGGACGGAGGAGGGTGCGATGCCGGCGAAGGTATCGGTGAACGCCCGGCCGATGGTCACGGCGGGGTTGGCGAAGGAGGTGGAGGAGGTGAACCAGTAGGCGGCGCCGATGTAGGAGGCGACGGCGACGGGGGCGAACCGCAGCTGTTCCGTCCTGGCCAGGCCGAAGATCAGCAGGATCAGTACGGCGGTGGCGACGGCCTCGCCGAGCAGCAGGCGTCCGGCCGAGCGGTCGTGGGTGGACCACGCGACCAGTGCCTTGCCGAACATCGCGTCCGCGAGGACGGCGCCCGCGATGGCGCCGACGATCTGGGCGGGGACGTACGCACCGACCTCGCGGAGACCGAGTCCGTGCGGGTCCTTGCGGCCGGTCCACCACTCGGCGAGCGTGACGACCGGGTTGAAGTGCGCGCCCGAGACCGGGCCGAGCAGCAGGATGAGGACGCCGAGGCCGAAGACGGTGGCGAGGGAGTTGGCCAGCAGTTGCAGGCCGACGTCCTTGCTGAGTTCGGTGGCCTGGATGCCGGACCCGACGACGACCGCGACCAGGAGAGCAGTACCGAGCAGTTCGGCCGCCACCCGGTTGAACAGGGGCACGGCGTGGCGGTACCCCCGGCCGGAGGCTGGGGGACGCTCGGCAGTCAGGGGCTCGGCCTCGGTGACGGCAGGTCTCGCCTCGTCTACGGCGCTCAACGGGTACTCCTCGTCCAGGGCGGAATCGGCCGCCGGGTGGGGCTGGTGGGTGGGTCAGCAGGACCGCTTGCGATCGGCCGCAGCGGCTTCGCGGGCGGTGGCGGCCAGCCCGGCGAACCCCGCGACGACGGCTTCCAGGGCGTCGGCGCGGAGCCTGTAGTACGTGAAGCGCCCGCACGGCTCGGTATCGACCAGCCCGGCCTCGCGCAGGATCCTCAGGTGGTTCGACAGGTTCGTCTGTCTGGCACCGGTCTCCGCGACCAGATGCGTCGTGCACAGCGCCTCCTCGGCGAGGAGCGTGATGATCTGCATCCGGAGCGGGTCGGCCAGGGCCTTGAGGACGTCACTGTCGACTGATGTCACCATGGGCTGATACGTTACCCGTGTCGAGCCCACGAAGCGAACCCCCACCCTCCCGGCCGCCACCAGGGACACCTGCGCGTCCTCATGTCACGAGCTTCCCCCCGACCCCCGTCCAGGGACTCCTCACCGAACCCCCCACTCAGCCGAACCAACCCTGTCCGTCCCACAGCGGGCACCGCACAACCGAAGGGCACCGTCATGACCACCGCGCCGATCGCTTCCGTGCTGTTCGTCTGCATCCACAACGCTGGCCGCTCCCAGATGGCCGCCGGCTTCCTGCGCCACCTCGCCGGCGACCGCGTCGAGGTCCGCTCCGCCGGCTCGATCCCGGGGGACCGGATCAACCCCTCCGCGGTCGCCGCGATGGCCGAGCTGGGCATCGACATCTCCGACCAGCAGCCGAAGGTGCTGACCACCGAGGCCGTCCAGGCGTCCGACTACGTGATCACCATGGGCTGCGGCGACGCCTGCCCGTACTTCCCCGGCAAGACGTACCTGGACTGGAAGCTGGACGACCCGGCCGGCCAGGGCGTCGAGGCCGTCCGCCCGATCCGCGACGAGATCAAGGGCCTCATCGAGGGCCTGATCGCCGAGATCGACGCCAAGGCCGTTGCAGGACAGGAGAGCTGAGCATCTTCATGAGCGCGAACGCATCGATCACCGGCGACGACGGCAGCGACGGAGACGTCCGCGAGGTCGTCATCATCGGCTCCGGCCCCGCCGGCTACACCGCCGCCCTCTACACCGCCCGCGCGCAGCTTAGGCCGCTGCTGTTCGGCAGCTCGATCTTCGTCGGCGGCTCGCTCACCACCACCACCGAGGTGGAGAACTTCCCCGGCTTCCCGAACGGCATCGACGGCCCCGACCTCATGGCCGACATGCGGGCCCAGGCCGAGAAGTTCGGCGCCGAGATGGTCGACGACGACATCGTCGAGGTCGACCTCACCGGCGACATCAAGCTGCTCACCGACTCCGCCGGCACCGTCCACCGTGCGAAGACCGTGATCGTCGCCACCGGGTCCGGCTACCGCAAGCTCGGCATCGACCGCGAGGACGAGCTCTCCGGCCGCGGCGTCTCCTGGTGCGCGACCTGCGACGGCTTCTTCTTCCGCGGCAAGGACGTCATCGTGGTCGGCGGCGGCGACACCGCCCTGGAGGAGGCCACCTTCCTCACCCGCTTCGCCGACTCGGTCACCGTCGTCCACCGCCGTGACTCCCTGCGCGCCTCCAAGGCCATGCAGAACCGGGCGTTCGCCGACCCGAAGATCACCTTCGCGTGGAACAGCGAGATCGCCGCCATCCACGGTGACAAGCTGGTCTCCGGGGTCACCCTGCGCGACACCGTCACCGGCGAGGAGCGCGACCTCGCGGCCTCCGGCCTGTTCATCGCGATCGGCCACGACCCCCGCACCGAACTCTTCGCCGGGCAGTTGGAGCTGGACGGCGAGGGCTACCTGAAGGTGGACTCGCCCTCGACCCGGACGAATCTCCCCGGCGTCTTCGGTGCCGGCGACGTCGTCGACCACACCTACCGCCAGGCGATCACCGCCGCCGGCAGCGGCTGCTCCGCCGCCCTCGACGCCGAGCGCTACCTCGCGGCCCTCGCCGACGTCCGCAGCGACGACCTCGACGAGGACCGGGGCGCGCTGGAGCCGGTCGCATAACGACCGCCGGCCCGCCGGCCGCCCCGCCGCGGACCGTTGTGCCGCCCGATGGCGGGTCGGCACCGGTCTGCGGCGCTGCCCTCGGTCGCGCTGGTCCACTGCGTCGCGTTCGAACGGCCCGATACCCGGTTGCCTGTGGAAGCGGCCGCATACGATCCTCCTGGCATGGACCTTCCCCAGCCGGTGATCGAACTGGACGACCTGACGCTGCGCCGCTTCAACGGCGAGACAGACCTTCCGGAGCTCCTCCGGGTCATCGAGGAGTCGTTGGAGCACCTGCGCCCGTGGATGGCCTGGGTCGCCGAGCACAGCCCGGCCACGACCTCCGACTTCCTGGCCCGCCGCGCGCAGTGCTGGGCGAGTGGGGAGGAGTTCACCTATGTGATCGTGCTGAACGGCGCGATCGTCGGCGTCTGCTGGCTTCTCCGGCGCGACGGCTCCCCGGGCCAGGACCGCGAGATCGGCTACTGGCTGCACCCCGCCGCCACCGGCCGCGGAGTGGCCACCCGGTCCGCCCGCGCACTCGTCGCCCAAGCCTTCCGTCTCCCCGGCGTCCTCCACGTCGACATCGTCCACGACCGGGCCAACCGGGCCAGCGGCGCCGTCCCGGCCCGCCTCGGCTTCACCGAACACCTGCGTCGCCCCGCCGAGCGCCTCGCCCCGGCCGAGACCGGCGAGGACCAGGTCTGGCGGCTGACCCGAAATCAGGCGGGTGACCTGGCCGCAGAGGCCTGTTGACCGGGAGAGGAGGGAGCCCCGGAGCCGTGCTGTGCTCCGGCGTGCTGTTGGCCGGGGAGGAGGTCGAGCGGACGCCGGGATCGTGCAGCGCGCGAAGCACGAAACGCGGGCGTGGTACTCGCTGGTGCTCGGTGGGCTGGACGCGGTGCCGGGTCTCCTGACGTTGCCGGGGTCGGCTGCCGGCTCAGGTCCTGCGTGCCGTGCGTGGGGTGGTGAACAGGCCGAGCAGTGCGGAGGCCGCGGATACGGCGGCGAGGAGCGCGAACAGCCGGGGGTAGCCGCCGAGGGTGGGGGCGAGTGCGGCGACGGCCCAGGGTGCGAGGGCGCCGGCGACGGTGGCGGGTGCGCCGAGGAGGGCGCTGAGGCGGCCGTAGGCGCTGGTGCCCCAGCGGTCGGTGACCGCGGTGGCGTGCAGGAGGGTGAGGTTGCCGCGGACCGTGCCGGCGAGGACGGCGACCGCGGCCAGTACGGGGATCGGTCCGGGGATCAGGGCGAGGAGTGCGGTGGTGGCGCCGCCGGCGGTGATGAGGACGGTGGTCCGGGCCGTGACGGGCAGCCGACGTGCCAGGGTGGCGTAGAGGGTGCGGCCCAGGGTCTGGCCGAGCCCGCCGAGCCCGAGTGCCCAGGCCGCCGTGGCGGGGGACGCGCCGCGGGCGGTGAGCAGCGGGATGAGGCCGAAGACGACGGCGTACATGGCGAACCCGGAGAGCGTGAACGCGGCGCCGAGCAGGATGAACGGCCGGGTGCGGGCGGGGTTCGCCACCGGGGCGGCGTCCTGGCCGGTGCTCCTCGTAGGGGTGACCGGCGGCCAGGGGTGGCGCAGGGCGAGTGCGTGCAGCGGGACGGTGACGGCGGCGAGCGTTGCGGCGAGGAGCAGGTAGACGGTGCGCCAGTGGTGGTGCTCGGCGAGGGCGGCGGTGATGGGGGCGAAGACGGTGGAGGCGAGCCCGCCGGCGAGGGTGACGATCGTCAGGGCACGGATGTGGTCGGGGTGGTGCCAGCGGGTGAGTGCGGCGAAGGCCGGCTGGTAGAAGGTGGCGGCCATCGCGGTACCCGCCAGGAGCCAGGCGGCGAAGAACACCGGCAGGTTCGGTGCGAGCGCCACCGCCACCAGCGCCGTTGCGCCGGCCAGGGAGCCGAGGGTCATGACGGCGCGTGGTCCGCGGCGGTCGATGGCCCGGCCGATCGGAATGCCGACGACGGCGGAGACGAGCAGCGCGGCGGAGAACGCGGCGGTGGCCCGGGCGGTGGTCCAGCCGGTGTCGGCGGTGATGCGGGGCAGGAGGACAGGGAAGGCGTAGTAGAGGATGCCCCAGCCGGTGATCTGGGTGACGCACAGGGCGGGCAGCACGGCGCGGGGCCACGACCGTTCCTTCGGTTCGGTCGCGGCCCCGCCGGTGTGAAGGGTCGTCATGGGCGGTTGGTCAGCAGCTGCCGGACTGGCTCGCGGCCGGGGCGCCGATGCCGATGCCGATGACCTGCGGGGCAGAGGGCACCGAGCAGCAGCCACCACCGCCGCCGCTCTGGGTGGTGTCGGGCTCGTCGAACAGGCCGGCGCCACCGCAGACCCCGGTCTCGGGGAGGGTGAGCTCGATGCGGGCGGCGGCCTCATGGTCCCCGGCGAGCACGGCGGCAACGGAGCGGACCTGCTCGTAGCCGGTCATCGCGAGGAACGTCGGCGCGCGGCCGTAGCTCTTCATGCCGACCAGGTACACGCCCTCCTCCGGGTGGGCGAGCTCGGCGGCGCCGTGCGGGTAGACGGTGCCGCACGAGTGCTGGTTGGGGTCGATCAGCGGGGCCAGAGCGGTGGGCGCCTGGAGGCGCTCGTCCAGGCCGAGGCGGACCTCGGACAGGAACGACAGGTCCGGGCGCAGGCCGGTCAGAACGACGACCTGGTCGACCGGCTCGCTGCGCCGCCCGTCCTCGGCGACCAGGACCAGCTGCTCGCCGTCCGCTTCGACGGCGGCGGTGCGGAAGCCGGTGAGGGCGGAGGCGTGGCCGTCGTCGACGGCCTTCTTCGCCCGCAGTCCGAGTGCGCCGCGGGCGGGCAGCTCGTCGGCCTCGCCGCCGCCGTAGGTGGAGCCGTTGATGCCGCGCCGCAGCACCCACACCGCGTGGGTGCCGGGCTCGTCCTTCGCGAGGTCCGCGAGCTGGGCGAGGGCGGTGAACGCGGAGGCGCCGGTGCCGACGACCGCGGTGCGCCTGCCCGCGAACCGCTCGCGTGCGGCCGGGTCGCGGAGGTCGGGGATGCGGTAGGTGATCCGGCCGTTGGCCGCGCGCTCGCCGAGCGCGGGCAGGCCGTCGGCGCCGAGCGGGTTGGGGGTGGACCAGGTGCCCGAGGCGTCGACCACGGCCCGGGCGAGGAGGCGCTCCTCGCTGCCGTCGGTGTGCTCCACGTGGACGGTGAAGGGCTGCTCGGTGCGGCCGGAGTCGACGATCCGGTCGCGTCCGGCGCGGGCGACCCCGGTCACTCGTGCGTCGTAGCGGACGCGGCCGCCCAGAACATCCGCGAGCGGCTGCAGGTACAGCGTCGCCCAGTCGCCGCCCGACGGGTAGGCGGAGCCGTCGGGGCGGGCCCAGCCGGTCGGGGTGAGCAGCTTCTCCGCGGCCGGGTCGACGACCTCGGCCCACGGGGAGAACAGGCGTACGTGCGCCCACTCGCGCACCGACGTGGCGGCCGACGGGCCGGCCTCCAGGACCAGCGGCTCGATGCCGCGCTCCAGCAGGTGGGCGGCTGCGGCCAGGCCGATCGGGCCGGCGCCGATCACGACGACGGGCAGTGCGTCGGGGGTGTTCTCGCTCATCTCAAGCTCTCCGGGTGGGTGTGGTGGCGGGGCTGGTCGGCGGGACGGGTGTCAGCAGCAGCCGGTGCCGGCGGTGACGGACTCGCGCTTCGCGGCCGGGGCGCAGCAGCTGGCGGCTTCGTCGGCGCCCTGTGCGCTGCCGCAGCACGGGGCGGCGGTCGTCCGGCTCTCCCCGGTGCTCGCCGGGGCCGCGGTGGCCGTCGCGCAACAGCCGGCGGCGGGCGCAGAGGACTCAGGGGTGGTGGTCGGCTCGGTCATGGCGGGCTCCTCGGTCGCGGCGCTGGTTCGACGTTTGTCGATGACCTGCTGTGCCGCCAGCATGCCAGCTGCTTAGATGCGCGTCAACATAGACATTTATCGAATCGGGAGATCGTTCCGCCATGGAGATCGTCGACGCCGCCGTGATCGGCGCAGGCCGGTCCGGACTCGCCGCCGCCAACGCCCTACGCGCCCAAGGGCTCACGCCCGTCATCCTGGAAGCCTCCGACCGGCCGGCCGGATCCTGGCCCCACTCCTACGACAGCCTCACCCTCTTCTCACCCGCCCGCTACGCCGCCCTGCCTGCCGTTCGCCGGTGACCCCGACCGCTACCCGCACCGGGACGAGGTCATCGCCCACCTCCTTCGCTACGCGGACCGGATCGACGCCGACATTCGCCTCGGCGCCCGGGTGGAGCAGGTCGCCGAGGCCCCGCACGGCTCTACCGCGCACATCGCCCGCTGCCTCGCCGCCCACCTCCGCAGCGCGGCTCCGCTTCCGGCCTGATTCAGCAGATGTCAATATTGACGCATGTCGAACGCCAAGACGCTTCCGCTGCTGGAACCCGACCAGGCCGCCGCCCCGTGCTGTCCGCCGCTGACCTCCGCCGGACTGTCCGAGACCGACGCGGTCACGATGGCCGCCATGTTCAAGGCCCTCGCCGACCCGGTCCGGCTGCGCCTCTTCTCGCGCGTCGCCTCCCACCCCGACGGCGAGGCATGCGTCTGCGACATCCAGGACGTCGGCGTCTCGCAGCCCACCGTCAGCCACCACCTGAAGAAGCTGCGGGACGCGGGCCTGCTGTCCTCCGAGCGGCGCGGCACCTGGGTCTACTACCGCGTCGAGCCGGGCGTCCTGGCCGGCATGGCCGCCCTGCTCGCCGACAGCCGCTGACGCGGTCCGGCCTGCCGGAACCGGCGCCGGCCATCCCCGAGGGCCAGCCGGGCGCAGAACGCCGGGCACCGACCGACCCCGGCTGCGGGTGCCGGTCATGGCCCCGGGCCGGGGCCGCGGGGCCGGGCCGCGGGACCGGGTCGGGGCGGTCAGGCGGGTTCGGACCTGTCGTTCGCCGCCGCATCGGCCATCCCGGCGCGCAGCAGCTGGTGCCCCAGTTCGACGAGGGCGCGACCGGCCGCGTACTCGTCACCGATCTCCGGGACGGGCGGGTCGTTCGGACTGCGGTTGGCCGTCGTGTGGGTCTCCAGGGTGGTGTCGCCGGTGTCCAGTACGGCGTGGACCTTGGTGGCGTCGCCTTCCTCGAAGAGGTCCAGGCGCAGGTTCCAACGCTTGGTGCGCATGGGACCGGATGCGCTGTTCCCGGTCATGGGCGGTCTCCTCGCAGGTGAGTTGGTCGCCCTCGGGAACGAGGGCTTCGACACTTCCATCCTGGAGCGGGCCGCGGCTGTCGGCACGGTGGGACGGCCCTGCACAGGGTGAACCACGCCGGTACGGTCGCGGGCTCTGCGGGCGGGGCGAGGAACGCGCTGACGGCCGGTGTCCCGGGTTCTCGGGTGCTCGGACCCCGGTCAGATACCCCCGGGGGTAAACTGGGGCCAGGAGACCATTCTGGAGGTGCGGACATGCAGGTCGACGACGATGCGGTGGGTGCGGTGCTGAACCGTCTTCGCCGGGCTCAGGGGCAGCTCGCCGGCGTCATCGCGATGATCGAGGCGGGCCGGGACTGCAAGGACGTCGTGACTCAGCTGGCCGCCGTGTCCCGGGCTCTCGATCGAGCCGGGTTCAAGATCGTGGCCAGTGGCATGCGCCAGTGCATGGCCGCTGCCGACGGTGACACCCCGCCGATGAGCGAGGCCGAACTGGAGAAGCTCTTCCTCGCCCTCGCCTGACGGCCCCTCGCCTGGCGGCCCGCTACCCGCTGCCCGGCGGCACGAGTCGCCGGACGTGGCCGGGTGCGGGCGTCGCCCCGCCCCTGCGCCGGGTGGCCGGGTCGTTCCGGCCGCCCGGGCGCGGCAGTGACGGTGGCACCCCTGAAGGCTCGAGCGGGAGACCGGTGCACGCGCGAAGCGTTGCGCGCCGCGCTGGACGCCCTCGCGGACTGACCGGAGCACTCCCGGCCCGCCGCGGCGGGCCTCTTCTTTGGCCTCTCATATACCCCTACCCGTATTTTGCGCTCGGTTGGGACACTCAGGAACGGAGCATCACGTGAAGCACCCGGACACGGCCGTCGCCCGGCCCTCCACCCCGCCCCCGCCGGAACCGCCCGGTGCCCCGGAACCGCCCGGCGCCCCGGGTCTGCTCGGCCGACTCGGCGCCTGGTCGGTACGGCACTTCAAGGCCGTCCTGGCGGGATGGCTGCTGGTCGTGATCGGCCTCGGCGCGTTCGCTCCCCAGGTGACGTCGGCGCTGTCCGGCGCGGGATGGCAGGCCGACGGCTCCGAGTCCGTGAAGGTCAGGCAGGTCGCCGAACAGCACTTCGCCGGCAACGCCTCCACCGCGCTGCAGATCGTGGTCGCCGCCGACCGTCCGGTCACCGACCGGACCGTCCAGCAGGTGATCGGCAAGGCGGAGGCCCTCGCCGCCGCCGACCCCCGGATCTCCAGCGTCGTTCCACCCCGGCCCGGTGCGACCATCAGCCAGGACGGCCGCACCGCGATCCTGCTCGCCGGGGCCAAGGCGTCGCCGGACGACATGGTCCGCGCCGCCGACGAACTGAAGGGGCCGCTGAACGCCCTGTCCACCGAGGGTGTCAGCGTGCACGCCACCGGCGCGTCCGTGCTGTGGAGCGACTTCAACACGGCCAACCACGACGCCATGATGAAGTCCGAGATCATGTCCTGGCCGGTCACCCTGGCCATCCTGGTGCTCGCCTTCGGCTCCCTGGTCGCCGCCGGACTGCCGCTGCTGCTCACCATGGCCGGACTCGCCGCCTCCGCCGGCTCGCTCGTCCTGATCAGCCACCTGTTCCCGGTCTCCATCTGGGCGATGAACTTCGCCATGATGTTCGCCCTCGCGCTCGGCATCGACTACGCGCTCTTCCTCGTCGTCCGCTTCCGCAGCGCCCGCACCGGGCGCTCGCCCGGCAGCGCCGACGCGGTCGCGGAGACCATGGACACCGCCGGCAAGGCGGTCCTGCTGTCCGGGGCGACCGTGCTGGTCAGCCTGTCCGCCGTGATGCTCGTCCCGTCCCCGGCGTTCCGCTCGATGGCCGGCGGCATCATGCTCGCCGTGCTGTTCGTCCTCGCCGCCACCCTCACCCTGCTGCCGGCCGTCCTCGGCAGGCTCGGCCACCGCGTCGACGCGCTCGCCCTGCCCTGGGCGAGGACCGGCGAACACCGCTCCCCGCGTTTCGCCGCCTGGGGCGAACGGCTGTGGAAGCACCCGATGCGCTACGGTGCCGTGGCGCTGGCCGCCCTGATCGCCCTGGCCGCGCCGGTCGTCGGGCTGCGGACCGCGATGCCGTCCATCGCCGTCGTCCCCGCCGACGACAGCGCCCGCGCCGGGTACACCGCCGTCCAGCAGGCATTCGGCCCCGGCGCCCCGGGCACCCTGCAGATCATCACCCCCGGCGGGCAGGCTGCCTCGGTCGGCGCGCAGATCGCCGACACCCCGGGCATCGCCGGCACGATGCCCGCCCAGTCTGCCGCCGACGGCTCCGGCTGGTCGATGATCCAGGCCGTCCCCACGGTCGACCCGTCCAGCCCCGACCTCGCCCACACCGTTGACACCCTGCGCGCCGAACTCCCGCAGGACACCCTGGTGGGTGGCGCAGCGGTGGAGAACCTCGACCTGCAGCACCTGCTCACCGAGAAGACCCCGCTGGTCATCGGCGTGGTGATGGCGCTCGGCTTCGTGCTGCTGCTGGTCGCCCTGCGCGCCCCGCTGATCTCCGCGCTCGGCACCGCCGCGAGCCTGCTGTCCACCGGCGCCGCGTTCGGCGTCGCCCGGCTGGTCTTCCAGGACGGCCACGGCGCAGACCTGCTCGGCTTCACGTCGCAGGGCTTCCTGGACGGCTGGGCACCGGTGTTCTTCTTCGCGATGATCTTCGCCATCGCGATGGACTACACCGTGTTCCTGCTCGCCTCGGCCAAGGAGCACTACGAGCGCAGCGGCGATCCCAAGCAGGCGATGGTCGGCGCGCTCGCGCACTCGGGCCGGGTGATCTTCGCGGCGGCCGGCGTGATGGTCGCGGTGTTCTTCACCTTCGCGCTGTCCGGTCCGCTCCCGCCCAAGGAGATGGGCATCGTCCTCGGCGTCGCCGTGCTGCTGGACGCCGCTCTGGTCCGCCTGGTCCTGCTCCCGGTCATCCTCCGGCTGACCGGCCGGGCCGCCTGGCACACCCCGGCCTGGCTCGACCGGATCCTGCCGAAGGTCACCTTCTCCCACGGCTGACCATCCCGACCGCCGGAGCGCGGGCGGGCTCCAGGACGGGCGGCCTCAGCGGGGCCGGGTCCCCAGAACCCGAGCGGAACGGCTGGGCGCCGCGGCCGCCTGCCGTTCGAGCACGGTCCGCGTCGACCGTGGACACCCCAGGCCTTGTTGCCCCTGAGCCGGCTCGCCTCCTGCAAGCCGCTCGGGGCGTCCAGGGTCATTCCCGTCGAACCGCCCGCCGGCCGCGGGTGCCGCGTAACGGGTTCGGCCGGCAGGCCCGTCCCGCTCGCCGACGTGCGTCGAAGGACCGCCACCGATGTGGCGGTCCTTCGACATGGGTCGTCCGCCACCGGCGGGGCAGTCCGAGGTGCGGGGGCGCGCGGAGTGCGGCTGGACGCGCAGGTGGCGGCGCAGGGGAGTGAAGGATCGACGGTGATGTGGCCGAGCTGGCTGGCGTTGCCGGTGGCGCCATCGCCGACCCCGCGAACCTTCTCGGTCACGGCATCAGGGGACGGCGATCTGCTCGGTCCTGTTCGCCCCGATCACCTCGATTCCCCTGGTCCCCAGGATGCCGTCCAACGGCAGGGACACCGTGTACGGGGCGGTGGTGGGGAGCCCGATGCCGGGCAGTGAGCCGACGACCTCGATGCCCCAGTACTCCGGCCGCTCGACGTAGACCAGCGGCGACAGGCGAACCGTCATGTTCACGTAGGGCATCTCCCCGCTGACGACGAGGATGAAGGTGCCCGGAACGATCCCCGGGACGACCCTCGCCTCGTCGAAGTCGATGATGCGCATGGACTTCGGCGCCGGCAGATCCGCGAAGTTCTCCACCATGATCAGTCCTTTCGTCGCTGTGACGTCACCAGTCACTACGTCGACGCAGACTAGTGGACAGTCGCCTACGAACTGCATGTCCAACACGCCCGCGGACTCGCCAGCGAAACGCCCGGGGCGAGCGAGTTCTTCGATAGCTGAGACCGTTCTTGAGATCTGCGGTGTCCGACTCGTGCCAGAACCGGAACCGCGCATGCAGACCACCCACACTTCACGCCAGGCCTCGACCTGACCCACCCCGAGATCCACAGACACAAGCCAACCCGACGGGTCTGTACAAAGAACGGCTCCCTCCCGTCGGCCGGCGGGTGTTGGTGGCGGTACGTGTGCGCCGCCTGGTCTGCCCGGTACTCGGCTGCAGGCGGCAGACGTTCCGTGAGCAGGTGCCCAGTCTGCTGGAGCGCTACCAGCGCCGCACGAACCGCCTCGCGAGCCAACTCGGCGCGTTGGTGAAGGAGTTAGCCGGCCGGGCTGCGACGTGTCTCCTGACGAGACGAGTCTGGCCCCACCTCTCACACGGTGGGGCCAGAACTCAACATCTTCATCAGTCTTCTGGGCCGTTTCGTTTCGATCTTGAGCGTCGCCGGTCACCCAGCCCCATAGATCACCTCGCCTGATGCGGACTGCAGGGGAATGCGAATCGATCAGGACACGTGGGCGACCTGGAGCCGGCTTCTGGATCGTTGCCGGTCAGAGGAACCAGGACTCCTCCATCCGGAACGTGGAGCTGCTGGTGTGACGGACGCGGAAGACGGACATCCGGAGGTCCACGCGGCCCCATGGGTCGTACGGTCCGAGCGCGAGCCGGCCCAGGGCCCGCCAGTCGACTTCGTCGGACTCCCCGTCCAGGTCGATCGCTTCCTCGGCGAGGGTCTCGGAGCTGATGCCGAGGGCGCGTACGACGGCCTGAGGGTCGCCGGTGACCTCCAACGGTTCCACGTCAGACCAGCCTTCGGCGTGCAGCATCAAGCCGCCGGGCAGCTGGATGATGTCTTCGGTGTGGTCCCCTCCGCAGTGAACATCGGCTGATCCGACGATCCTGGCGTCCGGGTAGCGCTCGCGGAGAGTGCTGGATGCCCCGAGCAGCGGCGAATCGCCGATGCTGTCGGCCAGGGCCGGGTCGGTTATGGAGATGACGTTGCCCCAGCAGCCCACCTTGATGATGTCCAGGTCCGCCCGCGTCTCCAGAGCCAGCGAGTCGCATGCGGAGCCGGGGGGCAGCTCTTCGAGGATCTCGTCGACGGTGTCGAAGTTCTCGGCGAAGCGCCGGGCTCCTTCCGGGTCGTGGGGAGAAAAGCTCACCGTGCCGGCGGGGAAGGGGGGAAGGAGGAGGGTGAGGGTGTAGTCATCGCCATATCCCCGAACTTCTCGGTCGGGTGGGCAGGCCCAAAAGGTGGTGTCGGTCATAAGGGGCACCGTAGCGACGGGCGCTGACATCCGACACCATCGATGCGTACGCCGCCGCCCTGTCCGGACGCGCCAACGCCCCCGCCAGCAGATCCTCGGCCTCCGGCCGCGGCACTTCCTGCTCGTCCACGCCGAGCGCCTACCCAGGCAGGCTCCGCACAGCCGCGACCGGCAACAGCTGGGCCGGCAAGGCTCGTGATCATGACCGACCGCCCCCTCTCGCCATGCGCGCCATCTCCGAGGACGCGCCCCTGTCCGCCCGGTCCGGCGGGCCTGCTCGGCCACGGCCTCCACGCGGCCTTCGTCGAGGGCATGGTCGCCATGAAGCGCGCCAAGGACCAGGGGCTGGACTCGGGCGTCGAACGCTCGCCCCGGTCGGGCCCGGCCACCGGGTTCGCCCAGTGGTGCGCGCAGACCCTCGGGCCCGCCGTCCTCGCCACCCCGGGGGCGATCCATGTCCGCTGACCGCACCGAGCCGCCCGTCACCGCGTTCATGCTGGTCATGACCACGCCCGCATGGCTGGCGATGTCCGTGGCCGAACGCGTCGAGGCCTTCACCACCCACGTCGTCCCGGTGATCGAGGCCCGTACGCGCGGCGTCCGCTCCCGCTTCTACGACACGGAGTTCTACTCCGCACGCGTCACCGACATCTGGATCTGGGAGGCAGACGACCACGACGCCTACCGGCTGCTGATCGACGCGCTGCGCGAAACCCCCTTCTGGGACGGCTACTTCGACGTCGTGGACCTCCTCGTGGGCACCGAGAACGGCTACGCGCGCACCTACGGCCTCGCCCCGGTTGCCACCCTCGCCACCTGACGCCAGCCCGCACCGCCCTCCCGCCCTCCCGGCAGACCGGCTGCCGGGCATCCGGGCGCCTGCGCCCACCGCGGCTCCGGCACGCCGAGAGCCTGCGGACTCGGCGCGGACGTCGCCGGCTGACAGGTGGAGTTCGTACGTTTCCCCACCGTTTCGCCCCGCACGGTGGGCCTCGGGCAACGGCTCCGGCAGGCGTCCGTCCACCGCAAGGTGGACGGCGAGACGACGAACGGCGTGCAGGCCCGCGTAGCCCCGCATCTCGAACTCGGCGTCCTCCGCCTCCACCGGATCGGGCTCGCTCCACTGCCGCGCGCCCGCACGCTCCAGCGGCTCGCCGATCGCCACGAAGTCGGCGCGGACCGTCTCGCTGTAGTCGTCCTCGGCGCAGTTCCCGGGCCTTCTCTCCGGCGGCGAGGGCCGCAGCCGCCCAAGGCCGTGGCGGCCCCGGGCGACTGCGGATTCTGCCCGGTCGCGCCGGCTTCTGTGAGACGGTCAGGCTGGCCAACCGCCTCCGGCAGCAGTGGACTCGGCGAATTCGGCGAAGGTCCGCGGCGGGCGACCAAGGGCGCGCTGCACGCCGTCGGAGACGTACTCGTCCGCACCCTC